>CAINWC010000030.1 GCA_903854305.1 uncultured Pseudomonadota bacterium
AATGTTCTGCGAATGTGGCGCTTAATCTCACCGGAGTCCATTAAAGCGGCTACGGCGAGCTCAGTAACAGAATTACCTTGTCTATCTATCAGCATCACTTCAGAGGCACATTGATTGATGATTTCTTTGGAGGCTACTAGATAACCAACCCGTAGGCCTGGCGCTAACACCTTTGAAAGTGAGCCTACATAAATCACCCTGTGAGCATGGTTGGTACTGGCCAGTGGAAATACAGGGTGATGATGGAAATGAAATTCGTGGTCGTAGTCATCTTCAACAATCACAAAATCATATTGTTCCGCCAGCATTAGCAGATTCAATCTTCTTTCTGCGGTCATCATGACTGTGGTCGGGAACTGATGGTGCGGTGTGACATATATCGCACTGATTGGATATTTTTTGCATAACACTTCAAGTTCATTCACGTTGATACCATGACGATCTAAACCCACCGTCAGGATTTTTGCACCGCATGATCTAAACGCTTCACGTGCTGGCGGATAACTGAGATTTTCTACCACCACATATTCATTCGGTTTAGCTAAGATGCGGGCAGCTAAAAATATGCCCATTTGACTACCGCGAGCAATGCATATGTTATCTATTTCTACGTTCAAGCCACGCTCCATATTCAGCATCTCTGCAATGGCATGGCGTAAGCTCAGCATCCCTCTCGGGTCACCGTAACCAAGTTTGTTGCTTCTTACTGGCGCAATAAGCGCATGACGGAATGCTTTTGAAAGCGTCTCAAACGGGATTAATCGTGTATCTGGGATGCCGTCATTAAAGTCAATGGTGTGCGCAAGATCTTCTGTCTCAATGGCTGAAGCATATTTCTCAAGTGCAGAGGTGGGTATCTCGGATAGCTGTTGCTTTGAATCTATATTGGGCTGGCTAGGCGGTGAAAACAGCGGAAGTTTGGCGGAAACAAATGTGCCGCGTCGATTTTCTGTGGTGAGCCAACCCTGCGCAATTAACTCGTCGTAAGCCAGTACAACCGTTTTTCTATTGACATTAAGGCTTTCGGCTAGCTCTCTGGTACCTGGCATCGCTGTGGATGGGGGTAAGCGCCCACGTTGAATTTCATCCATAATTTGTTGTGCAATTTGCAAGTAAACCACTAAACCCGATGATTTGGTGATGTGCAGATTGAGATCCCATGAGCGTAACATTTGCGTTATTCCTAAATATTTCTGGATTAGTAAATATTATTATCGCATTAAAATTTACTGGACCACTAGAATTGATCAATCTGGATGCCTGAGATGTAATTACACTCTGTTACATTGCTGTAACGATTTGTTGCAAGCAGTAAGGCATTCCTCATAAATGAGCAATGCTGCTCAGACAAGACCTTAATCCATTCTTAAAACGGCTAAAGATAAACAAAGGAATTTTATGTCACCACCACTTGATGCTCAACTAACGGACTGGCGTAGCCACGCATTAAAGCTAGAAGATGAAGTCAAAAAAGTCATCGTTGGCCAAGATAAAGCCATTCGACTCATGAATATCGCTATTTTCGCACGTGGGCATGTGTTGCTGGATGGTGGCGTAGGTGTCGGTAAAACCACCTTGTTACAAGCCATTGCACGGGGCATCGGTGGTGCTTATGAACGTATCGAAGGCACTGTAGATTTAATGCCAAATGATTTGATTTATCACACGTTTCTGGGGCCAGATGGCCGCCCACAAATTGATGAAGGTCCATTGTTGCGTGCAGGTGAAAACTTATCGGTGTTCTTTTTTAACGAAATTAATCGAGCACGGCCGCAAGTGCATGCGCTGATGTTGCGCGTGATGGCTGAGCGGAGTCTCAGTGCGTTCAAAAAAGAATATCGCATGCCGCACATGATTGTGTTTGCTGACCGTAACCAAGTTGAAAAAACGAAACTTTTGAAATCCCTTCAGCGGCACGTGACCGCTTTATGATGGAGATTCCGATTGAAATTCCAACGGATCGCGCGTTAAAGAAATCTCTGGTATTTAACACTAAGTTCCAGCATGCAGAAATACTCACGCAGCAAGTTGAAAGTAATATTCTTAAGTTTGATCAACTCAATGCTTTTTCAGATTTATTGCAAAATCACATTAAATCTAGCGACGTGCTAGAAGAATATGCGATCGATTTATGGGATGCGACGCAGCACCCAGAAAAGTTTGGCGTAAAAATGGAAAGTGTTGATGTCACACGTGTGATTCAAACGGGGGCTAGTCCACGTGGTATGGGCATGTTGCTAAAAGCTGCCCGCGTGAATGCATGGTTAAACAACCGCGACAGCATGTTCCCTGAAGATATTCATGCAGTATTTCATGAAGTGATTTCGCACCGCCTGGTATTTAACTCAATGTATGAAAACCGCAGAACCGCGCTGGCACGAGAGCTCACCGCCAACATTATGAGCACGGTGGCTGTGCCTAGTCCAACTTTTAGTAACGTGGCTAGCATAAGCAGAGCCGCCTAAATTAAGGTTATTGAGTCTAATTAGTGAGTTTATCTATGCGTTTATCTGCAGATTCTTCTTATGCAAAACCCTTTGAGTACATTATTCCTTGGAAATCTGCGAGCATCCAATTAGGAAGCCATCGAGGGTCGCAACGTGGCTTGGGTTTGGACTATCGCGGCAATGTGAACTTGGTGGACTACCCTGATGCTAGGCGCATGGACATCAGGGAAACACTACGCGATCCTTTTGAGCAAGTGCAGGTACGGCAATTTAATCAGGAAAGTACCACGCCGATCTATGCAATATGTGATTTATCCAGCTCCATGCAGTTTAAAGGCCGTCAGCGTAAGCTGGATAAAGCGATAGAAATCTCGACTGCGGTGGCAAATTCAGCCTATCAAACCGGTGACTTGTTCAGCTTTATTGGCTACAACAGCCATGTGCTTGAAGACTACACGCTACCCTTAAGCCGCAACTTGCATCAATCAGTAGAAGCGATTGCACAATTGCATGACTATAACGCAATGCGAGTCGGCGCTGAAGGTGTCATTGATGTGCCAAACTTCCTCGGGCAAAGCAGAGGTTTGGTGTTCTGGATTTCAGATTTTCATATGCCACTGAGCGTGATTGAGCAAACGCTCACGGCAATGTCTGCACATCAAGTCATCCCAGTGGTGCTGTGGGATGATGAGGAATACAAAAAGCTGCCTAAATTTGGCTTTTCTACCATGATAGATCCTGAAACTGGCTTGAATCGCACGATTTTCTTTCGGTACGAAGTGCGGGCAAAATTTATCACAGCGTTTAATGAGCGCAGGCACGCATTAGAAGCTTTATTTCTAAAGTTCGATAGCCCCGCACTTTTTATGCACGCAGATTACAAACCAGAAACCATGACGCATTATTTTGAACAAAATACGAACCTATGAAAAATATTATTGCAAAAATTAGCTCACTAGCGAATTTGTCGGCATGCCTATTAGCGGCAAGTCTGGCATTGAATTCATCTGTCGTCATCGCGAAAGAGGTAGAAGCGTTTCGCGTAGCTGAACCTAAAATAGTGTCACTTACCAATCCTGTCACCAGCTTCGGCGTGCATATTGGCGACAAGTTAAGCCGAAAAGTGGTGCTGGAAGCGCCAACGCCTTATCAAATCGCTGAGAGTGCTTTTCCTAAGAAAGGCACTAAAGATAAAGGCATTGAACTGGTAGAGATCAATGTAGAAACCGATCAACAAAAATCTAAAACCATCTATACGGTTAATCTTAGCTATCAAGTATTTATCAATGCCAATACGCCAACGGTGATGCAATTGCCCGCAGAGAAATTTACGCTAACAGGCGGTGAAAAAGCTGCGGTGATAGAACTGCCAGCATGGGGCTTTTGGTTTTCACCTTTAGTGACGGGTGATACCGATGTTGCCGGGAAAAATATTCAGCCAGATTTTAAACCGCCACTAGTGGATATAAGCGCACACCAAACAAGACTAGCGGTGTTTTTGAGTATGCTCGCCGCGAGTTTGCTAGCGCTGCTTTATATTAATGCAGATGGTAATTGGCTACCGTTTATGGGCGGTGCTTTTGCAAAAGCGCATCGGCAATTAAAACGCTTGTCCAAAACGCCTACACCTAAAACGCAGGCCGATGAGAAGTTGGCTTTAGTCTGTATTCATCAAGCATTTAATACACTCTATCGCGCCAACATCTTTGCCCGTGATATTGAGCATTTTTTAACAATGCGCCCCAGTTTTAGAAAAATGAAAGGTGAGATTGAGCAGTTTTTCCATGACTCCAATCAATCGCTATATTCAATAGAGGCGTGCGACAGCACTAAGGTCATCGCAAACTTGGTGCTGTTGAGCAAGCAGTTTCGCGATTGTGAGCGGGGCGTTTAATGGAGATTCTAAACCCTTGGGCATTTGCATTGTTGCCCATTGCACTGCTGCCATTTTGGCTTAAAAGCCATCAAGGTAAAATGTACACATGGCTGGAGATGATGCCTGCAGACCAATTCTCTGATCGGGCAAATCTTGCGGTTAAGGTGATCACTTCTCTACTACTTGCGAGCATTGTGGTTGCCTTGGCATCACCGCGTGGCCATGATGAAAAACTGCAGCGCGCAGGTAAAGGCGCGCAAACGGTGATGGTAATTGATCGCAGCGTGAGTATGGATCATCCTTTTGCTGGCGATTCTTCAGGGCATGCCGCAGAAATGAAATCAGGGGCAGCACGCCGGCTTATTACGCAATTTATCGATTCTCGTCCAGATGACATGATGGGGGTGGTCGGTTTTACCAACGCCGCTTTGTACGGCATTAAAATTACCACCAATCGTGATGCAATCCATGCCGCTATTGATGCGGCTACCAGCCCATCACTCAGTCAAACAAACATAGGGGCGGGCCTGACTGAGGGCGTTGGCTTGTTTGATAAAATTCAGAGTTCAGGTTCAAGAGCGATTATTTTGCTCTCAGATGGCGCAGGAAAGCTGAGCCCTCGGGTTAAGTTTTTATTGAGTGAACGCCTAAAAAGCCGCAAATTAAGCATCTACTGGATTATGTTGCGCGAACCAGGGGAACCCAGCATTTACTCTAAAGAGGTGTATGCGGAAGACCGTGTGCCTAATTCAATTCAGTTACATCAGTATTTTCAATCACTAAACCTAAAATACAAAGCCTACGAAGCAGATAATCCTGAAACCTTGCAATCTGCAATTAAGGACATTGATGCCAGTGAGAAAAAAGCCATTAAGTATTCAGAAACAATTGCCGGATATGACTACTCAAGGATATTCATCATTCTTGCTTTGATATTAGGGGTCATTCTTTTGATGATTAAGAATTTGAGGGTGCATGAATGAAAAATACTAGTTATAACAAAAATAGAAATCGCAAAAACCAGCTATTAGGATTGATACTACTGACAGGCTTGGTTGGCACAGCGTATGAAGTTTACCAAATGAATAAAATCGGAAAAGTGAATCATGCATTGCTTTCAGGTGAAGTAGTGAACGATGAGAACTACCCTTTTCATAAAAAATTTGCTGATGCTTATCAGCAAGGTAAAACAGGTAACTTTAAGATTGCTGTGCAAGGTTTTGGTCAGCTATTGGAAGCCCCTAAAAAAAAGCAGGGAAATGCCTTTGAGGTGACGCCGCACTTGAAATCTCAGATTCAATTTAATATCGCGAACAATCTGTTTCGTTCAGGCTTACAGCGATTAGTGGGTGCAGATGGTGAAATACACGAAGATGCGCTATATGCTTACCAGCAGGCAAAACCAGCCTACGAACAAGCGCTAAAATTAGAACCAACTTCGCAAGCCGCTAAATTTAATCTAAGCCTGCTGCTTTCAGTAATCCCCAACAATATAAAAGCGGTAGCGAAAGAACAATCTGGCATGGAAATTAGTAATTTGCCACAAGGCTTGCCATGAAAAAAATCATTACTATCTTAAGGGATAATTACGAAACGGTATTACTGGTGACAGCGGCTGTGTTTTTGTTGCTTGCCTTAATCAAGCCGCAGATACAGCTTAAACAAGAAGTGCATAACTATTTGTTGCTGGCTGACGTATCGCAAAGCATGAATGCTGAAGATATGAAGGTCAATAATCAAGTGGTTAGCCGCTTGGCTTACACGCAACACATGATGAAAGAAGTGGTGAAAACTTCACCCTGCGGTACGTATGTCAGTGTGGGTGTATTTGCCGGAGAAAGTGTCGCCTTACTATTTATGCCGCTAGAAGTGTGCGCTAATTTCGACATCATTACCGATACGATAGCGCATTTGGAATGGCGCATGGCTTGGAAAGGCGATAGCCGCATGACCTTTGGCGTCAAGTCTGCTGAAGGTATATTTGAATACCTGAATATTCCTGCGCAAATGCTATTTTTTACCGATGGTGACGAAGCCCCCAAAGCGAACGGTATTAACAAGTTGGATATCAGCAATGTTCGCATCGGTAAAAATGTTATTTTCGTCGGCGTTGGTGGTCACGAAGCCGTGCCTATTAAACGGTTTAACGCTAATAATAAATGGGTGGGATATTGGGGTACGGATGCGGCGGCCGAAAGTGCTGGCGGCGGCATTATGTATAACGATGCCAGCAAGGATGACCCAGATCCTCCAGTGGCCTATGCTGAATTTGATCGCTTTTTATCAAAGCAAGATGTTGAGCATTTGAAAGATATGACGAGTGAAATCAAAGGGCAGTATGTAGAAGGCGTGGATAAACCTGAGTTTTATACGTTTATTCAATCGCAAACGCCAGCTGCAAAGTTTGTGACTGATTATTCTGTACGTTGGATTTTTTTAGTCATTGCCGCATTGCTGGTACTTGCAACTTACATACCCGACATACTTTCATATCGTTTTGATAAACGTTTATTTAAACGCCTAATCTAAAAATGACCATGAAGGGTTGCTTGAAAAGTAGCCCTCATGGTCAAACAAAAGCACCCATAGTCAGGTGGGCAGATTCAACGGCAGAGGCATTTTTTCAAAGGCCTCAATTAAAGTCAGATTTAGAATGTATACATCAAGGTAGCCAAAAACTTGTCAGTATCGCGCTTACGCGTTGTAGTGGTCGATCCATAAAGGTCATCTTCTTTGAAGCTGAAGTATTCCAGCTTACCGCTCCAGTTCTTGTTGTAGCTGTAACCTGCCACCAGATCTAACTCCTGTCCATAATGGTTGCCCGTGCCCGCACCACTTGGCGTGGTAAAGTTTACGTCGGAGTCTAACCAGTGGTACTCTGCCGACAATTGCACGTCTAATACTTTGCCGTTTAGTGTTAGGAATGTATCTTCTATACCTTCTTTTGGTGTAGTTAAGAAAAGATCACCTAAGCCTTGAAATAAGTGACCGGTTGCCAATGGTGTTTGAAAACCATACAGGCCATTATTACTAGAAAGCACTTCGCGATCCATACGTGCAGACCAGTTGCCAAAGCCAGCACCAGCACCTAAACGCCAGTAGTGTGCGTCGATTCTGCTATCACCGCCACGATAATTATCTTGTTTAGCATACTCTGCGGTATAGAGTACTTTCCAGTCAGTATCAACCTTATGGCTACCATCAGCGCGTAATCCAAAGGTTTGGCTGGAATTATTGGTCATAGGAGCCCCCACTGTGGGGTAGATAAAACCATTAATCGGCATATTCTGGAAATACCCATAACCAGTCAGATTTTCAGTGGGCGAGTATTTCCAAGTGGCATGTGCAATATCCACATTGCCATTGTTATAGTAATAGCTGGAGATTCTTCTTAGGCCTTCGAAATGAGCTGCATATAAATCTACGTTTGGAATGCTTTTGTTTTCAATCGCAATGCCATCAAAAACCTGCATGATTTGACGGAATTCAACATTGCCAATAAAGCGCACGTTATCTAGTTTTACCGATTGGCGGCCAACGCGCACCTTCGTGTCTGGTATGCCCGTCCATTCAAGAAAAAGCTGATTAACACCCGTGTAATCAGGATCAGCTATTGTTGGGTAGCCAACCTTATCTGCAGGCTTTGGCGTTGTGCCATCATAAAAGTCATTGTTAAATTGGGCAACATTGATCAACTGCGCCGCAATGCTGAAGTTATTCAAAGGCTTGGTTTGCCAGCCAATCAAGCTACGCATGGTCCAGGCATTAGAGTCTTTAGGTGAGCCATCTACCTGGTCGTTCTCATACCGCAATCTAAAGCTAGTCATCGGCTTACCCATGCTAATCGCTTCCATCAATGTTGATGGTGCGGCAACATTAGTAAGGTCTTCAGCCAAACTTGGCAATGCGTACATGGCAGCAACGGCCGCTAATAAATAAGTGTTTAAGCTGTGCTTCATATTAATATCCCATTGCGTTTAAAATTTACTATTCAGATTTAGGCTTGGTTTGCACAAAAGTGAGGTGCAAACACAATTACATCGCTACATACAAACCTAGCTCATATCGTGACCTCAGTGTTTTGAATCAATCGTATTGCTTGAGAAGTCCTTTTCAATGGCCTCCACAATGGGTTTTATACCGGTCAATGTTCCGCTGGCCTGCATTTGAATTTGACCTTGGCTATTTAAAAGAGTAACAGTATTGGAATGTGCAACATCACCATCTTTAATGACTTTATATCTTCCATTCAGCGCATTAGAAAGTGTGCGTACTAATTCGTTGTTGCCACGAAGCAGCTTCCAGTTGGGGTTTAACCCCTTTTTTTCAGCAAAAGCTTTGAGTGTTTTTGGATAGTCTGTATCAGGTGTGAGAGATACCAGTACGAACCCTATTTTACTTCGCATATTCATTGGAACTTGCTGTTCTACACGCTTCATACTTTCTACAATAATTGGACAAGCGTTAGAGCAGCCGGTATAGATCAATGCAATAAGTTGTGGTTTGCCGGCTAAAGACGCTAACTGAATAGACTCATTATTATCGGTTTGCCAAGTACCGCCGACTTGATAAATTGAATCACTTGGCAAAACCGCCCCTGCAAAGACGGAGGCGCTAAAGCTAAGTAGCAAGCCTATTATTAACATTCTCATTGAGCAATCCTTAATCGTTACCATCTATCGCGCATCTAAATCCCAAACTTCCTAGCGTGAATTTAGCATTGAGGCTTGAACGGAATCCATAACGCATAAACGCAGCATAATCACTAGGATTTACCGCCCCAGCACTACCAGAAGCGCAGTAAAGGTCTTTATTCACACTGCTATCATCACGCGATTCGCCGCTGATTAAATTCGAGTTAAAGTCTTCGGTCCATTCCCAAATGAGTCCGTGCATATTATGTACACCCCAATAATTGGGCTCATCTTTACCCACCTCTGCAGGCGGTTGCTTCGCGGCTTTAGCGTACCAATCTAATATCTGTTGGTTGTAGCCTTTTTCCAGGCTTCCGTCTTTTTGAGTAAATGATGCTTGCGCCACATATTCCCATTCGGCGATAGTTGGCAAACGTTTCTGCTGTGCCTGACAGTAAGCTTGCGCCGCATACCACGAAACAAAAATCACCGGCTTTTCTAAATCTGTTGCATTTGGTACGTATTGATTAGAAACTTTTAGCCAATGGTTTAAATAACTATTTTCTGCAAATAAACTTGGTACTGCATCACGTTGCCACTTTGGATTTTCCACTACAAAATGCTGAAATTCGCGATTAGTAATAGGCTGCTTATCTAAACGAAATGCCGGTACGCTGACTAACGGACTATCTAAGCTAAGATACAGCGGGCGATATTCACCCGCCGTAATGTTAGCCATACCATCCTGCCCCCAAGTGTTGGTACAAACCAATACCAGCATGACAAAGCAGAAGCGCAGCATTTGCAAACTACCTACTAACCATGAGCATCGCCAGCCGCTGGAGCAGCTTTACGTTGCTTATCAACTTGAGCCGGTGTTACTTGGCCGCCGTTATTGCCAAAGCTGTTCAAGACATAAGTTAAGGCATTCGCAATTTGCTCGTTATTCAGAGCAATAGCAGGCATCACGCTATCGAAATTTTTACCGTTCACCGTAATTGGACCTGAGCGACCATGCAACAATATGCCAATGGCACGATCATGATCTGCATTTAAGAAATCAGATTTAGCCAGTGGCGGGAAAGCGTTAGGAATGCCTTCACCATTGGCTTGATGACAGGCTAAACAGTTAGATTCAAATACATTTTTGCCTTGGGCGATTTGCTCGTCTTTAGTTAAGGTTTTAACTACGGCAGCGGTTGGATTTGCGATTGACTGTGTGGCTGAGCCTTCTGGCAAGTACACTTTATCCGCTTGTTTTCCGGAATAAATAATCTTATCTTCTGGGCCAGTGACTTTCAACATACCCAAAGTACCCTTATTAAAGGCGCGGAAAATTGAGTGG
>CAINWC010000031.1 GCA_903854305.1 uncultured Pseudomonadota bacterium
ACCTCAGCAATTAGCGTCTCTGTAACATCGTCACTAACAAGCGTCAGTATCTGATAGCCAGTCGCTTCGTCTATCTGAGGTTGGCCTGCCGAAAAAGTCTTATCCAGATGGAGAATACGCAATTTTCCCGATTGAATATCTTTATTCGCAATTATTTTGCCGCCTTCCTTGACGATAGCGGATGCCAAAGCATTATTACCCGCTGATATGATCGCACCAACCGTGCTAGGCATGTCCAGCTTAGCTTGAACTTCAGATTTCACTTCCACATCCGATCTAATTTTTTTTGCAAGCTCCTTATTACCAGCGTTATGATTACTAGACATGTCGCTACGGGCTTCATTGCTAGCGATAACCTTAGCCTTCATTGGCTGAGCAAGCTCATCAAGCTTAGACTGATCTTTCAGCTTGGGAGATGTATCGACAATGCTACTGACGCCCTGATCAGCAACTGTTTCTGGCACACTGGCCATAATAGGTTTGTTGGCAGGAATAATCGCTGATGACGGGGCCTCGTGTTTTTCTGTTGCTAGCCTAGCAACTCCTGCATTCTTGGCTGATTTATCCTGATGATGAGAATCCCCTAATGGATCTGCTGTCGAAACGACTAAACTACTTGGGGCACTTGCAGGCTGAGTAGATTCAGCTAATATTCTAGAATTTTCATCCTTAGGTTTTTCATCTGCCCCACGCTCAGCGAATTTACCCTTAGCTTGATCAACGTCCCTTCGCTGGAGGCTATCAGTTGGCGCAGACGCGACTTGTATGGATTCACCTATAGGGACATCAGGATGCTCGCCCCAAAATAGCACCACGACCAGCAACAGCGTAATAACACCACCCATACCAGCTAACGGCCATCGGGCAACATGCCGAAAATCTAGCGTTAAAACAAGCCAGCAGCGCTGCAGCCAACTCGTTTTACGCTGATGAAGTGTTTTTGCAGCATAGTCCATCACCGCTTTACGCGTTGCACTATCTGGCGTTAACTCGCGATCAGGCGCATGTTGCAGCGCTTGTTGCAGGTGCTCGTCACGCAAACTCATGATGCATGATCCAATTCCGTTTGAAACAAAGGATGCAGATACGCACCCATGCACGCTCGAAGCTTAGAAAGCGCATACCGTAACCGGCTTTTCACTGTTTCAAATTCCGCATTCAGCACTTGTGCTATTTCCTCTAGACTCAATCCGTCATCGTGTTGCAGTAAAAATGCAGCACGCTGCGCTACTGGTAAACCATCCAAACAGTGTAATAACTGTTTGCCCGCAGAGTGCCAGAAAGCCTTTTGCTCGGGCTGTTCTGCACTTGAGGCTGGCCACAGTTGCCAAGGCTCGACTCCGTCATCGTCCATCCAGCCTTCATCAACCGACACCTCTCGACCGCTCTTTCGCAGAATATCCACTGCACGGTGGTGTGCCAGCGTAAAAAGCCACGTCTTGAAACTTGCGTCTTCTCGTGCTTGCCAAACGCTACGAGCATCCACCAAGCGCATCCAAGTATCTTGAAAAACCTCTTCGACCTGCACAGCGAGTCCAGACCCAAGCACACGTCGGATATAGCGATATAGCGGCTTTTCATGTCGCATATATAAAACACTGAAGGCTTTTCCATCACCAGCGCAGAATTTGCGCATCAATTCCTCGTCTGTAAAAAGTATTTCACTCATACGGTAAGTGTGTCACTACCTAGTTAAACGGTCAATCCATCTAAACTGGGTTAAAAAGATAAAAATAGTTAAGGACACCTCTATTAATTCAAGTTTCGCACCAATCTTGCTGCTTTAGCTGCTTAGATTGATGGTGATGCCCTTTACGGGTAGAAACTTGAATTAATTGAGACACCCTTAACCCCATTTTAAATGCCTAAACGTGTAACTCATGGTCATCCACTTTTTCAACTTAGGAGTAAAACATGAGGCAACCGCGTTTCTTTTCAATCTTATTAACGACACTGGCAATTTCTATATTTCTCACCTCTACTAGTGCTCAAGCTTTTTGCGGCTTTTTTGCTGGCAAGGCCGATGCTTCGCTGTTCAATGAGGCCAGCCAAGTCATTCTAGTGCGTGATGGCAAACGCAGCGTGATTTCAATGCTGAATGATTTTAAAGGACCACTTACTGATTTTGCATTGGTCGTACCCGTGCCGCAAGTGCTGGAAAAGGGTCAGGTACGCATAGGCGACAAGCACCTGTTTGATAGGTTGGATGCTTACTCAGCACCGCGACTGGCAGAATATTTTGATCCCGACCCATGTCCGGTTGGGCTGCGATATGATCGGTTACAGGAAAAAGATGAATTAATGAAAAATTCAGCACCCGCTTCTGTCGGTATGAAGAAAATAAAAAGTGACAAAGCCTTGGGCGTCACGGTGGAAGCCAGCTACACGGTTGGCGAATACGACATCGTCATGCTGTCAGCCAAGCAATCTAATGGTTTAGAAACTTGGTTACGCAACAACGGCTACAAAATGCCGAAAGGCGCTGCTGCCGCGCTAAAGCCTTACGTGGCGCAGGATATGAAATTCTTCGTTGCCAAGGTCAATCTTAAAGAACAGGCCGCTACTGGCGTGCAATATCTGCGGCCATTGCAATTTGCCTTTGATAGCGAAAAATTCATGTTGCCGATTCGTTTAGGCATGATTAACGCCGACCCGAAGAAGCCGCAGGATTTGATTGCCTATGTGCTAACGAAAAATGGTCGCGTTGAGAGCGCTAATTACCGTACAGTAAAGCTGCCTGCCAATGAAAACCTGCCGCCTGCCATTAAGACGGATTTCAAAACTTTTTATAAAGCCATGTTCGACCATCAGGCTAGCGAAGAAGACCATCGTGTAGTGTTTACCGAATACTTTTGGGATATGGGTTGGTGCGACCCTTGCGCAGATGAGCCGCTTAACCGTGAAGAAATGTATCAGGCTGGCGTCTTCTGGCTGGATGGTGGCAATCTGGATCGAGCTAATAATAGTAACGGCGCACAGAATGCCTTGCTCACGCGCTTGCATGTCCGCTATACGCCGAAAACTTTTCCAGAAGACTTGATGTTTGTGCAAACCTCGGATCGCCAGAATTGGCAAACCCGCTACGTGGTGCAAAATCCCTTCGAAGGCACCGTGCAGCAATGCCGGGAGAAGGCGGCAGCCTATAGTTGCGAGGAATCCTGCCAGACAAGCGGCGGCGGACGCTGGCAAGATTTTACAAGAGGCCAATATGCGATAAGTTCATGCGTCCAAAGCTGCAAAGCTAGCAACAGTAACGCTGTTGAACAAGCACGTAGATACTATGAAATTGACCTGCCTCAGCGTCGCCAAAGTGAGTTGCAGACGCTCACACATTACACAGGCTGGAGTATGGAGGATGCACAGCGTTTTATAGGTGGCAAGGCCGGCTTATACAATACTCCGAACAATCAACCTAGTAACAAGTGGTGGGGAAAACTGTTTGGCAAAAACCAAAATAGTGTGAGCAAACCATGAATACCTTTAGCCTAAACCATACCGTTGCCTTCGCAAAGATGCCGCGCATCCCGAACTTTTTAAAACTACTGGATGCCCGCTACTTTCAACTGGTGTTTCTTATTAGTCTGTTGCTGTTCGGTGCGCTGGCGCGTGACTTTTCCCTGACGGGCTGGCAAGTGTTGTTTACACTTGCCAGTGCAGTAGGCACACAAGCACTTTGGCAGTTCGCACTTAAACTGCCCAACCGCCACCGCTTACAAGGATATTTGAGTGCCTTAGTTACTACCTGCGGCATTTCCATACTAGTGAGATCGGATGTGACTTGGGTACACCCAGTGCTGGCGTGTTTAGCCATATCCAGCAAATTTGCATTTCGTTTTGGTCATGGAGAGTCTAGAGGTCACATTCTAAATCCAGCCAACTTTGCCGCGTTTAGTGCCATGATGTTTATGCCTCACGCTTGGCTCTCGCCGGGCCAGTGGGGGCAAGAAACGCTGGCGGCAATGTGGATGTTAGCCCTAGGCGTAAGTGTCACAGGTAAAGTTAAACGCTGGGATGTGAGTTTGACTTTTTTAGCAGTTTGGCTAGGTTTGCTTGGTGCAAGATTACTATGGCTAGATTACGCGCCAGAATTGGCCGCAGCCATGTGGATCCACCAAGCGCTGAACGGGGCCACCCTCCTGTTCGCCTTTTTCATGATCTCCGACCCCATGACTACTCCACAACATGCGGTCGCTCGCATGGCTTATGCGACGTGCGTCGCCGTCACCGCCTTTGTATGGCAGTATGCTTTATTCAAACCACAAGGACTGATTGTGGCGCTATTTGCTTGGAGTTTTACCGTGCCGCTGTGGAATTGGAACTTCCATGAAAAGCGGTTTATTTGGTATGGAGTAAGCCATTCGGGTTAGCGGTGTGCAAACTATAATTTGCACACCCTACCTCGCTATATTCCATCTCGAGTGACCATTTGCTACTTCTGATTCAACCACCGCGCAACGTCCATCGCAAAATAAGTCAATATTCCATCCGCACCCGCGCGTTTAAAGGCTAGCAAGCTTTCCATCACGCAGGCTTTTTCATCTAACCAGCCATTTTGTGCCGCGGCTTTGAGCATGGCATATTCACCACTCACTTGATAAGCAAACGTTGGAACATCAAATTCATCTTTTACTCGGCGAACGATGTCTAAATAAGGCATGCCTGGTTTAACCATCACCATATCTGCACCTTCTTCAATATCTAAGCCAACCTCTTTAATAGCTTCATCGCTATTGGCTGGATCCATTTGATAAGTATATTTATTGCCTGAACCTAGATTGCCAGCAGAGCCCACTGCATCACGGAATGGACCATAAAATGCTGAGGCATATTTGGCTGAATAGGCCAAAATCTTAGTGTGGATATTGCGCGTGCTTTCTAAGGCTTCGCGGATTTGTCCGATGCGGCCATCCATCATATCGCTAGGCGCGATGATGTCTGCGCCGGCATTCGCGTGAGAAATGGCTTGTTTTACCAACACTTCGATGGTGTCATCGTTTAATACATAACCATCGGCGTCAATCAAGCCATCTTGGCCGTGTGTGGTATACGGGTCTAAAGCTACATCGGTAATGATACCCAGCGTTGGGTGAGCAGCTTTAAGTGCGGCAACTGCGCGTTGCACCAGCCCTTCAGGATTAAACGCTTCTGCTGCGTCTAAACTTTTAAACTGGCTATCGACTACTGGAAATAAAGCGATTGCTGGAATGCCAAGTTGCACACATTCAGCGGCTGTTTTTAATAGCACATCGATACTTTGGCGCTTAACACCTGGCATAGAAGCGACTTCTTCAATGCGATTTTCACCGTCTAACACGAATACCGGGTAGATTAAGTCATTGGTTGTCAGCACATTTTCACGCATCATTCTGCGTGAAAACTCATCTTTACGCATACGGCGCGGGCGGGAATAGGGATAGCTCATTTTTTATTTCCTTAATTCAAAATCTTATCGAGGGGCCACTAAAATCTAAGCAAAACAACCTAAGCAAAAACCCTAGCTAATTCAGCACCGGGATCTGGCTGCCGCATAAACGCTTCGCCCACTAAGAACGCTTGCACATCGTTGTCGCGCATTAGCTTTACATCTTCTGGCGTGAATATGCCAGATTCAGTGATGACAAAACGGTCTTCCGGCAACACCTTCAACAAGTCTAATGTTGTTTGTAACGACACTTCAAAAGTCCGCAGATTGCGGTTATTAATGCCGATTAATGGCGTATCTAACTGCAAGGCTAACTCCAGTTCATCAGCATCATGCACTTCTACCAGTACTGCCATGCCTAACTCGTTAGCCAATAACTCTAAGGCCTGCATTTGCTTGAGTTCAAGCGCAGCTACAATCAACAAAACACAATCGGCACCCATCGCACGCGCTTCAAATATTTGGTACGGGTCGATCATAAAATCTTTACGCAACACCGGCAGCTTACAAGCTGCACGGGCTTGCTTCAAATACTCTGCTGAGCCTTGAAAATATTCAACGTCAGTGAGTACTGACAAACACGCTGCACCGCCTTTTTCATAGCTTTTGGCAATTTGTGCAGGGTTAAAATCTTCACGAATAATGCCTTTTGACGGGCTGGCTTTTTTAATTTCAGCAATCACCGCAGGCTTATTTGCAATCACTTTTTTGTAGATGCTGCCGACAAAATCACGCGGTTCTGGTTGTGCTTCTGCTAATGCTTGCAGTTGATCCAAACTCACTGCAGCTTTGCTGGCGGCAACTTCTATTTCTTTAGTGGCTAATATTTTCTTTAAGATGTCTGACATTGTTTTATTTAACCTAGTTTAATTTTGATTCATTGTGTAGCTGTTTGCCAACTACATTTTATAAAACCTCTTAAAAATTTAAGTTTCTAAGCAAAGCAAGGCGCAGTCAAAAAATTTCGACGACGCATATGTAGAATATGTGAGGAGTAATTTTTTGATTGCAACGCCGCATTGCGACGAAAATTAAATTTTTAATCGTAAGTTTTGCCGCTGAGTTTAATCCAGCCACCATAATGCCTGCCCTGCGGGTCACGGTGCGTCCAATGCACGATACCGCCCTTAGGGTTGTAAATGTATTCGCCTCTAAATGCTACTGAATCGCCAACTTTGATGTTTTCTACGCGCGCGGCTAAATCAATGTTGTGGGCAAACAAAAGTGTTTGCCCTGTAGCCACTTTGACTAAAAATCGTTGGTGACGCGAACCATTGCTATCGTCGGCTAACACCTTGACCACCACACCACTATCTTCAACCTGTACTTGGCTGATTTTTTTAGCGTATAAATCAGCAACACCAGCTAAGGTTGGCTGATCAGCAGATTGACTAAGGGATTGATTGCTTTGGCTTTCGGCCGAAGTTGATGGCGGCTCAGCTTGAAAACATGCCGCTAATAGTAAACACCATAACAATAAAAGTGGTTTACTCAATATTAGCTCGCTTTCAACGCCTCTAATTTAGCCAAGGCCAAGCCGTTATCGATCACTTCTGCCGCCTTATTAATGCCGGCCTGCAAGTTTTCTGCAATACCCGCCACATAGATAGCGGCGCCAGCGTTTAGCAGCACAATATCTCTAGCTGCGCGCTGGTTTATATGATCAAGTCTGCCCTTGAGCACATCTAAAATCATGGCTTTCGACGCTTCGGCATTTTGCACTTGTATCGTGCTTAAGTCATGGTACGGCATGCCAAACTGGCTGGGATTGAGCGTATATTCAGTCACGGCGCCATTTTTCAACTCTGCGACAAAGGTATCGCCAGTAAATGAAATTTCATCCATGCCGTCAGCACCATGTACAACCATGACATGAGTACTACCCAAACGCTGTAGCACTTGCGCTAACAAA
>CAINWC010000032.1 GCA_903854305.1 uncultured Pseudomonadota bacterium
TATTATCCTAAACACGCTCTAATTCACAAGAAGCCTAAATCTTAAACTAACGTTTTATTGATTCTGTTGGGTTAGGTTATCTGAATTCAAACTTTCTTTTGTTTATATACTTTTCACTTTAAAATAACTCACTTTATTTAAGAGCTTTTTCAATACGATCAAGTGCGTTTTGGAGATTTTCCATTGATGTGGCAAATGAAATTCTGAAATATCCTTCTGCGCCGAACGCTGATCCAGGTACAACTGCTACATCGAACTTTTCGAGAAGGTACTCTGCAAGCGCCATATCAGTGGCTGCTGGAATTTTTCCTGTTTTATATAAGGTGTCAATCGCACCGCGTGCATCTGGAAAAGCGTAAAAGGCGCCGCCAGCCATTAAGCAGCTTAGCCCTGGCATAGTATTGAAGCGATTAACCACGTAGGTGTGACGTTCTTTAAACGCGGTTACCATTGGTGTAATGCAATCTTGAGAACCTTCTAGCGCGGCTTGCGCAGCTACTTGTGAGATTGAAGTTGCATTGCTGGTAGATTGTGATTGTAAAATTTCCATTGCTTTGATGATGTAAGCCGGGCCTGCGGCGTAGCCAATACGCCAACCGGTCATAGAATAAGCTTTAGAAACGCCATTAAGAACGATACTGCGGTCCTTTAATGCTGGCGTTGCGTTTAATATGTTGTAAAACTTATCGCCAGTAAGGTTTACGTGCTCATACATATCGTCAGTAGCCACTAATACATGCGGATGTTTGAGTAGTACTTCGCCCAAAGCTTGTAGTTCAGCCAAGCTATACACGGCACCAGTCGGGTTAGATGGCGAGTTAATCATAAAGATTTTTGTTTTTGGTGTAATCGCCGCTTCTAGTTGCGCTGGTAGCAACTTAAAGCCCTGCTCTATGCCACATTGAATAATCACTGGCGTGGCTTCTGCAACGAGGGCAATGTCTGCGTATGAGACCCAGTAAGGCGCAGGGATGATGACCTCATCGCCTTTATTAAGTACAGCTAAACATAAATTGAATATGGTTTGCTTGCCGCCTACACCAACAATGACTTCATTCAGCGCGTAATCAAAACCGTTTTCATTTTTGAATTTATTGACGATGGCTTTTTTAAGGCCGGGGATGCCAGCAACTGGTGTGTATTTAGTAAAGCCGTTATCAATGGCTAACTTTGCCGCATCTTTAATATGTTGTGGCGTATCAAAATCAGGCTCGCCTGCCGCTAAACCAATAATAGGACGGCCCTCAGCCTTGTACTTTCCAGCTTTTGCTGTAATGGCAAGAGTAGGTGATTCTTTAATTGATTGAACACGTTTAGATAAAACTGAGGCTTGTTGGGCTGCTGATGATGACAAAATATGCTTCCTTAAAACAATTTTTTGCAAATGACTGAATAGTTCGCATTTTACGCATAAAAACGTTGTTTAGGAATGCTTTGTATTGTCATCATCAAGTAGCTTTTTAGTGCTAAGTGTTTAGTACCTAGTGTTTATTGCCAATATTTTAGTACGATAGCTTCAGCATCCTTCTCCTGACAGTCTTCATTGGAGCAATTGGCAATTTTTTTCCACTCATTTGGGAAGGGCATTTTATCGATAGGGAGTGCCGCACCATCTACGCCAAAACCTAGCGCAAAGACAACGGCTCCCGTTTTAACTGCAAAGCCTTTTGTGCCTTCGGCTACAGTTGTCATGGCATTACCTATCGCTTGAGAAACGGCATCATCGGTATCAAGCCAAGCTTTAATCTTACCGTCTTCACGTACGGCAATGACCAGAAACCCCCACGAATTTGAGTTTGGCTTGATCTCAGACAATTTTTTATTGATATTCACTTCTATTTCTTTCACATATCTGTCCATATCATCCACACCGTGCAATTTTTGCAAGATGGCATTTTTAGGTTGCATCATGTAAATATTTAAGTATTCAGCCTGTGCAGCATTAGAAATAAGCGGGAAAAGTAAGGTTAAAAACGCAAATGCTTTCATTTTAAGATTCATTTTAATTTCCTTTTTGAGTGGGGTTAGCTGTGATTTTAAATTAAGTTCTTTGATCTTTGTTACCAAACAGATGCCATGAGAGCCTCTCTGAAATTACCTTGTGGCATCTGTTTTTAAGTTTTTTCTATTACTTCTTTTGCTGAAAAGTTCTGTAACCTCGCTCACATCTAGAATAGTTCGTAGGCATTTTTTTAATGAGCTAGCATTCCATTTCACAGCCTAGCAAGTGGCCGTATTCTTGTGCTAAATTTTCATTCGTCATAGCAATGGCTAAGCGGACACTATGCACGGTTACTTTATCACCCACAGATTGAGCGATGACACCTAACCTAAATAATGCATCTGTATTGGTGGCATCCAACTTAACTGCCTGTTGGTAAGCACCTTTAGCTGCATCCATTTTATTCAAGTTTTCATGTGCCGTGCCCAGCTCATACCATGCGTCAGAATTTTTTGGGTCAGCCTCTAGCCACTTTTGTGCAACTTGCGCCAGCTTTGGCCAATCCTGATTGATTTCTGGAATAGCAATTTGCATAAAGAACGGTTTTTTATCATCGTCTTCTTCCCAAAATGCTTTACCAACAATAGGAAATACCGTTTCAACCGGTAATTTTTCTAAGTTAGCCAGCCATTCAATGGGTAGCGAGTAAAAGTAAGCGGGTTTGCCAGGCGTTTTGAAAGTATTAATGCCCAATAATATGCCATCAATATCAAAAATTCCGCTGCCACTTGCGCCCATACGGAAAGGCGCATTGCTTCTAATAATATGACCGCCTTCAAAATGGTAAGTAGATTTAATGACACCCGCAGAGGTTAATGGTGTAGGTACGCCATTTGAGTGGCCTATCGATAATACTTCTTGGCCGCGCCTTAATTCATGCCCTTTATCGGTGGCCAATTGCGCAGGGGTAAATGGCAAGCTTTGCATGGTTAATAAACATAAGTCATGCCACCGATCAGCCTGCACTGAAACAATCGTATAGCTATCTTCACCACGCGCAACCCAAGGTTGCTTAGTACTACGAAATATATGGCAATTTGTCATCACTTTGTTCTCGGCCACCACAACGCCTGAGCCGTAAGATAAGCCGCCAGTTTCGTTGTAGCCCCGCACCATCACGATGGTTTGCATGGCCGCTAATACTTTTTGCTGATCAATCGCTAAAGCAGCGTTGGTCATGCCCAATAATGTTACTAGCATAATGAATCTACGCATCTGAATCCCCAATGAAAACAATGTTTAAAATTAAATGCTGTCCGCTTATGTTGGCGCGCGTTTAAAATTACCCAGGTGTGCGCGTTGTAGAATTACCCAGAGTGAA
>CAINWC010000033.1 GCA_903854305.1 uncultured Pseudomonadota bacterium
TACCAATAACTCACCAGATGGCGTTGCTTATGTAATTCCTGGTAACGATGACTCTTCTCGTGCGATTCGTCTATATGCACGTGGAATTGCAGATGCTGTTTTAGAAGGCCGTAGCTCTGTGATTTCTGAGCTTGTTAAATCAGCTGCTGAAGAAACTGTAGAAGTTACTGAAGCCGTTGCTGAGTAATTAGCGCTACATTAAAAGGGGCTTAGTGCCCCTTTTTTAGTTTCATATCAAACACTTTTTAGTTTTATACTAATTAATTCAATATAAAATTTAATCACTTTAAAATCAGTTAGTTGGAATATGATTTAAAAGTGATTTGTAGAAATTTAGGAGCTTAAAATGGCTGAAATTACCGCAAGCATGGTAAAAGAATTACGTGAGCGCACTGATGCGCCTATGATGGATTGTAAAAAAGCGTTAACAGAAGCTGAAGGCGATATGACACGTGCAGAAGAAATTATACGTGTCCGTTTTGGTAACAAGGCTAGCAAAGCTGCTGGCCGTGTTGCTGCTGAAGGTACGGTTGGTATCTTTATTAGTGCGGATGGTAAATCTGGTGCAATGATCGAAGTGAACTCTGAAACTGACTTCTGTGCAAAAAATGAAGACTTTTTGAAGTTTGTCAATGAATTAGCAAGTATTGTTGCTGCTAACAACCCAGCTGATATTGCTGCAGTTGCTGCGCTAACTATGCGTGATTCAACCGTTGAAGATACTCGTGCGCAATTGGTCGGTAAAATTGGCGAAAACGTTACGCCACGCCGCTTTGTATGCCCAGCGGTACAAGGCAAGCTATCTAGCTACATTCATGGCGCTAAAATCGGCGTGTTGGTTGACTTGGTTGGCGGTGATGAAGCATTAGCAAAAGATATCGCTATGCACATTGCAGCAGCAAAACCAAAATCATTGGATGCTTCAGGCATTGATGCTAGCTTGATTGAGACAGAGCGTCGTGTTGCGATTGAAAAAGCGAAAGAAGCTGGTAAGCCAGAAGCAATGTTAGAGAAAATTGCTGACGGTACTGTACAAAAATTCTTAAAAGAAGTGACATTGTTGAGCCAAACCTTTGTTAAAGATGACAAGCTTACCATCGAGCAATTGCTTAAATCTAAAGGCGCATCAGTCGCTTCATTCACCATGTTTACCGTGGGTGAGGGCATTGAAAAAGTGGTAGTAGATTACGCGGCAGAAGTTGCAGCAGCGGCAGTAGCAATCTAACCCGCTTTAATTTGATGTAAATATGCATCAGATTAAATAACTAGCGATGATTGAAAAATGGATTAAGCGCACGCTTAGTCCATTTTTTTTAGGTTTTTGTTAGCGTAGATTTACATTTTCAATGCTTATTTTATGCCTAAAATCGTGTTTTTATGCTTAAATAAGCAAACTTAAAAAAGAGGAATTCTTGTGTCCGTACCCGCTTATAAGCGTATCTTACTTAAACTTTCTGGCGAGGCATTAATGGGCGATGATGCCTATGGTATCAACCGCGCTACGATTACCCGCATCGTGAATGAAATCAAAGAAGTCGTAGATTTAGGTGTTCAGGTTGCAGTGGTGATTGGTGGCGGAAATATTTTCCGCGGTGTCGCGCCAGCTGCTGAAGGCATGGATAGGGCGAGA
>CAINWC010000034.1 GCA_903854305.1 uncultured Pseudomonadota bacterium
GATGATTGATGATCAAGCTAAGCAAGCAAGCAGTAAGGCTGTAGAGCAGTTGGCGTTACCAGTAGCTGATGGTGTGGAGCGTTAGAATAAAGAGGTTCTTAATTTTCAATATTATAGGCTATGTGATTGATAGCAGAGCTATTTAACGGTATCATTAAAGGTTCCGCTAAATGTTTTGTGATTAGATAATATGGTATCAGTATTAAGTAACCCAATTGTGCAGAATGACTCCGCTTCAAGCAGTTCAAGCATCGTAAATACAGGCTTTGTAAATACAGCCAAACCAATCAAACAAGGCTTATACAGGCCATCTAACGAGCGCGATGCTTGTGGTGTGGGCTTTGTAGCGCATATTAAAGGCAAAAAAAGCCACGATATTGTGCAAAAAGGTTTGGAGTTACTCACCAATCTTACCCATCGCGGCGCAACCGGCTATGACCCGAAACTAGGTGATGGCGCTGGTTTACTCATGCAGATGCCAGATGCATTCATGCGTCAAGAGGCGGAAAAACTTAGCATCAGCCTGCCAGAAGCAGGCCAGTACGCTGTCGGCAATGTATTTTTACCGCAGGCGGCAAAAAACGTTGAAGCATGCGTTACATTAATCAATAAAATCATCGCTGAAGAAAATCAAACATTGCTCGGTTGGCGAGATGTACCGGTTGATAATAGCAACCTTGCCCAAGCTGCACGTGATGTTGAGCCGACCATGCGTCAGGTAATTATTGCCAGCACTTCTTCAGATCAAAATACTTTTGAACGTAAATTATTCGTCATTCGTAAGCGTGTTGAGCATGCGATTCGCGCACTTGATTTAAAAGACCCTGCCACGTTTTATATTCCATCATTATCTTCACGTACGATTGTCTACAAAGGCATGTTGTTGGCCAATGAAGTCGGCGTTTATTACAAAGATTTAAATGATGAGAGCGTAGTTTCAGCTTTGGCACTCGTGCATCAGCGCTTTTCAACCAACACTTTCCCTGCTTGGGATTTAGCGCATCCGTTCCGCATGATTGCGCACAACGGCGAAATCAATACCGTACAAGGCAACGTTAACTGGATGGCCGCACGTCACGAAACGATGAAGTCTAGCGTGATTGGCGAAGATTTAGAAAAGCTATGGCCATTGATTGTAGATGGTCAATCAGATTCTGCCTGTTTTGATAACTGTTTAGAGCTGCTAGTGGCTGGCGGTTATTCATTGCCACATGCCATGATGATGTTGATTCCTGAAGCTTGGGGTGCAAAAGATGGTTCAGGCAATCCGTTAATGGATGAAGAACGTCGTGCTTTTTACGAATATCACGCTGCGCTGATGGAGCCATGGGATGGCCCAGCAGCAGTAGCATTTACTGATGGTCGTATGATTGGTGCAACCTTAGACCGTAACGGTTTGCGCCCAGCACGCTATTTGGTGACCGATGATGACATTGTGATGATGGCTTCTGAAATGGGTGTATTGACGTTTCCACAAGAAAAAATCGTTAAGAAATGGCGTTTAGAGCCAGGCAAAATGTTGCTTATAGACATGGAGCAAGGTCGTATTATCAGCGATGCTGAAGTTAAAAGTGCTGTTGCCACGGCCAAACCGTACAAGCAATGGATAGCAAAAACACGCTACTTTTTGACTGATATGCCAAAAGTAGACGGCGAGCTGGAAATGGCGGCCAGCTTGTTAGACACACAACAAGCCTTTGGTTACACGCAGGAAGATATTAAATTTGTGCTGCAACCGATGGTGCAAAATGGTGAAGAAGGTTCAGGTTCAATGGGCAACGACGCGGCTTTGCCTGTGTTGTCTGTTAAGCCAAAACTGCTTTATAACTATTTTAAACAATTGTTCGCGCAAGTGACGAATCCACCGATTGACCCGATTCGTGAAGAGTTGGTCATGTCGTTGGTGACCTTTATCGGCCCAAAACCTAATTTGTTAGGTGTGGATGAAACTAAACCAGCACTGCGTTTAGAAGCCAGCCAACCGGTACTTATGTTGGATGAGTTAGAGCAATTAAAAGCGATTGCCACACTCACGCAAAACCAATACAAATCATTAGTATTAGACATCACTTATCCTGCAACACAGGGTAAAGCGGGTATGGCTGCGGCGGTTGCAAGCATTACCAGCGCGGCTGAAAATGCAGTGAAAGATGGCTTTAATATTCTCATTCTTTCAGATAGAAGCATCAGCGAAGCGCGTTTAGCGATTCCAGCATTACTTGCTTGTTCTGCAACACATGAGCATTTAGTAAAAGCGGGTTTACGTACCAGCGCTGGTTTAGTCATTGACACAGGTTCGGCACGTGAGGTACATCACTTTGCGCTACTTGCTGGTTATGGCGCTGAAGCTGTTTGTCCTTGGTTGGCCTTTGAAACAATTAACCACATGGGTGCGAAAGACAACTATGTGGCTGCAAAGAATTTTGTAAAAGCGATTGGCAAGGGCTTGTATAAAGTCATGTCTAAGATGGGTATTTCAACGTATCAATCTTATTGCGGCGCACAGATTTTTGAAGCTATCGGCTTAAATTCAGCGTTTGTTAATCAATATTTCACTGGCACAGTGACCAATATTGAAGGCATTGGTTTAGATCAAGTTGCTGAAGAAGCCGCACGTTTACATACCAGTGCTTTTGGTGAAGACCCGGTGCTAGCCAACAGCTTGGATGCTGGTGGTGAATATGCATTCCGTGTACGCGGCGAAGAGCACATGTGGACACCGGATTCAATTGCAAAATTACAGCATGCCACACGCACCAACTCAGCTTCTACTTATAAAGAATATGCGCAATTAATTAACGACCAATCACGCCGTCATATGACTTTGCGTGGTTTATTCGAGATTAAATCAGCCAATGCTGCTATTCCGCTAGAATCTGTTGAATCAGCCAAAGAAATCGTTAAACGTTTTGCTACGGGTGCGATGTCGCTAGGTTCGATTTCAACAGAAGCGCATGCGACCTTGGCGATTGCCATGAACCGCATCGGTGGTAAATCTAACACTGGCGAAGGCGGCGAAGATGCTAAACGCTTTATTGCGGTAGCCGCTGACACCACGATGGCGAAAGTCATCGGCGAGAATGTCATTGAAAAAGATATTCAGTTAAAAGCTGGCGATTCAATGCGTTCAAAAATCAAACAAGTGGCCTCTGGTCGTTTTGGTGTCACTGCTGAATATCTAGCTTCTGCTGATCAAATTCAAATCAAAATGGCGCAAGGTGCAAAACCTGGTGAAGGCGGTCAATTACCTGGTCATAAGGTTTCGGAATACATTGCCAAACTACGTTTTTCAGTGCCGGGTGTTGGTTTAATTTCACCACCTCCGCACCACGATATTTATTCGATTGAAGATTTAGCACAGCTGATCCATGACTTAAAAAACGCGAATCCTAAAGCGTCTATTTCAGTTAAATTGGTCGCTGAAACAGGCGTTGGTACCGTTGCTGCGGGCGTAGCAAAAGCCAAATCTGACCATATTGTAATTGCTGGGCATGATGGAGGCACAGGCGCATCACCAATCTCATCCATTAAGCATGCTGGCGGTCCGTGGGAGCTTGGACTTGCTGAAACACAGCAGACGCTTGTATTGAACCAATTGCGCGGTCGTGTTGTAGTGCAAGTCGATGGTCAAATCAAAACCGGTCGCGATGTATTGATAGGTGCATTATTGGGCGCAGATGAGTTTGGTTTTGCTACCGCGCCGTTGATCGTTGAAGGTTGTATCATGATGCGCAAATGCCATCTGAATACCTGCCCTGTCGGCGTTGCCACGCAAGACCCTGAACTGCGTAAACGCTTTACTGGCCAACCTGAACACGTCGTGAATTACTTCTTCTTTGTGGCTGAAGAAGTGCGCGAGTTGATGGCGGCTATGGGTATTGCGAAATTTGATGATTTAATTGGTCGTGCTGATCTTCTCGATATGCAAGCAGGTATTGATCACTGGAAAATTAGCGGTTTGGATTTCAAAAAGATTTTCCATCTACCAGAAATGCCTGCGAGTGTTTCACGCAAAAACAATGACGTGCAAGATCATGGTTTAGTGAATGCGCTGGATAACCAGTTAATGGCGCTCGCAAATAATGCTTTAGAAACAGGTACAAAAATAGTGTTGGATATTCCAATTTCAAACACTAATCGTACCGTGGGTACGATGTTGTCTAACCAAGTCGCAACGCGCTACGGTAGCGCTGGCTTGCCAGATGACACGATACACATCAACTTCACAGGTACATCAGGTCAAAGTTTTGCGGCGTTTTTAGCCAAAGGCATTAGTTTTGAATTGACTGGCGAGGGCAACGATTACGTGGGTAAAGGCTTATGCGGTGGTCGCATCGTGATTAAACCACCAGTGGCATTCCGCGGACTTGCACACGAAAATATCATTGTCGGTAACACGGTAATGTACGGCGCTACCACGGGTGAAAGTTACTTTAGAGGCGTGGCTGGTGAGCGCTTCTGCGTACGTAACTCAGGGGCTTCTGCAGTAGTTGAAGGCGTAGGGAATCACGGTTGCGAATACATGACAGGTGGTACTGTTGTAGTGTTAGGCGCAACCGGCCAAAACTTTGCCGCAGGGATGAGTGGCGGCGTGGCTTATGTTTACGATGAAGACAACACCTTTGCGAAACGCTGCAATATGAACATGGTAACACTTGAAAAAGTAGAAGCTGCTGAAGCTGATTTAGGCAAAGCGCAACATTTGAATCAAGCCGATGAAATCACACTTAAAACGCTGATTGAAAACCATGCAAAACATACAGGCAGCGTGCGTGCTAGCGCATTATTGGCAGATTGGGCTACAGCAAGAGCCAAGTTTGTTAAAGTGATGCCGATTGAATATAAACGCGCGTTGACAGAATTAGCCGCAGCTTCAGCAAAACAAGCTGCTTAAAATAAAGAAATCGTTAATTAGAACGACAGGAAAAGGTTTTACGGTATGGGCAAAATAACAGGTTTCATGGAATATGACAGATTGGCAGAAGCAAACTTGCCAGTGGCTGAGCGTGTTAAAAACTACAAAGAGTTTGTACTGCATTTAACCGATGATCAAGCCAAGCAGCAAGGTGCGCGCTGCATGGATTGCGGCATTCCATTTTGCATGACAGGTTGCCCTGTCAATAACATTATTCCTGACTGGAATGACTTGGTTTATAACCAAGACTGGAAATCAGCAATCGATGTGTTGCACTCGACTAATAACTTTCCAGAATTTACTGGCCGTATCTGTCCAGCACCTTGCGAAGCCGCGTGTACATTAAACATCAATGATGATGCGGTGGGTATTAAGTCTATTGAACATGCGATTATCGATAAAGCTTGGGAAAATAACTGGGTCATTCCACAAATTCCTATGCATAAAACCGGTAAAAAAGTCGCAATCGTCGGCTCAGGCCCAGCTGGTTTGGCTACGGCACAACAATTGGCGCGCGTTGGCCACACTGTTGTGGTGTTAGAAAAAAACAGCCGCGTCGGTGGTTTGTTACGCTATGGTATTCCAGATTTCAAAATGGAAAAAACGCATATTGATAGACGCATGGCGCAGATGGAAGCTGAAGGCGTTGAGTTTCGCGTGAATCAACACGTAGGCGAAAACGTGAATGCTGATGATTTGCTGACTGAATTTGATGCCGTGGTATTGGCTGGTGGTGCAGAACATCCACGTGATTTACCAGTGCCAGGCCGTGAGTTAGATGGCGTGATGTACGCAATGGATTTCTTAACGCCGCAAAATAAAGTGGTGGCTGGTGATAACGTTTCTAACCAAGTAATGGCGACCAATAAAAATGTCGTGGTGATTGGCGGCGGCGATACTGGTTCAGACTGCGTAGGCACTTCAAACCGTCACGGTGCCTTATCAATTACACAGTTTGAGTTAATGCCGCAACCGCCAGTGAAAGAAAACAAAGAATTAGTCTGGCCGAATTGGCCACTTAAAATGCGCACATCAAGCTCACATGAAGAAGGTGCAAGCCGTGACTGGTCTATCACCACAAAAGAACTTATCGGTGAAAATGGAAAAGTGGTTGCATTAAAAGGCACCAAAGTGGAATGGATTGACGGAAAAATGATTGAAGTTGCTGGTACAGAATTTACGATTAAGGCCGATTTAGTGTTGCTAGCGATGGGCTTTGTTTCACCTGTACAAAAACTGCTTGAAGTATTTGGTGTAGAAAAAGACAATCGAGGCAACGTGAAAGCCACCACAGAAGGTGCTGAAAGCTACAAAACCAGTAAAGCTAAAGTGTTTGCCGCGGGCGATGTGCGCCGCGGGCAATCATTAGTTGTTTGGGCGATACGCGAAGGCCGTCAAGCGGCGCGTGCGGTAGATGAGTTTTTGATGGGAAGTTCAACGCTTCCACGTTAAATTTTAACCAGTTAGCATAAGAAATCATTACAAAACAAAGGATGCAAAGTGAAAATTCTTTGTGTCCTTTTTTATTAGGTAATCAACATGAAACAAATACAAAATGATACTTTCCTACGCGCTTTAATGCGTGAGCCTACTGACTACACGCCGGTATGGATGATGCGACAAGCGGGCCGTTATTTGCCAGAATACCGTGAGAGCCGTAAAACTGCGGGCAGTTTTTTGCAACTGTGCAAAAGCCCTAGCTTCGCAACTGAAGTGACGATGCAACCGCTAGACCGTTATCCGCTGATAGATGCTGCCATTTTATTCTCCGACATTCTTACAGTGCCAGACGCGATGGGTTTAGGCCTTTATTTTGAAGAAGGCGAAGGCCCAAAGTTTGAGCGTACCTTACGTGAAGAAGCGGATATTCAAAAACTGGTAGTGCCAGATATGGCTAGCCTGCAATATGTATTTGACGCGGTAGCCGAGATTCGTAAAACACTTAATGGCCGAGTGCCGCTGATTGGCTTCTCAGGCAGTCCGTGGACGCTGGCAACCTATATGGTTGAGGGCAAAGGTGGCACAGACTTTTTAACAATCAAAAAAATGGCTTACGCACGACCAGATTTATTACATCATATTTTAGAAACAACCGCACAAACGGTGATTCAATATCTTAATGCGCAAATTGCCGCAGGCGCACAAGCCGTGATGATATTTGATTCATGGGGCGGCGCGCTTTCACATGACGCTTATATTGAGTTTTCACTCAACTACATGCAAAAAATCGTGGCAGGTTTAACCAAAAGTAATGAAGGCCGCAAAGTGCCTAGCATTGTATTCACCAAGGGTGGCGCCTTGTGGTTAGAAGCGCAGGCGGAAATTGGGGCCGATGCATTGGGCTTGGATTGGGCTGTTGATATTGGTAGCGCACGTCAACGTGTAGGCGATAAAGTGGCTTTGCAAGGTAATCTAGATCCTGCAATTTTACTTTCAACGCCGGAAGCAATTGAAAAAGAAGTAGCAAAAGTGCTAAAAAGCTATGGTCACGGTAATGGACATGTCTTTAATCTTGGACATGGTATTACGCAGTGGACGCCACCAGAGAATGCAGCAGCCATGCTGGCAGCGGTAAGAGAGCACAGCAGACAGTATCATCAGTAATAGCAAGCAATAAAAAAGCCCTCAATATGAGGGCTTTTTGTTATATTCAACTTTTATACGAAAAGATTAACGTAATGACATGCGTTTTAAAGTCTCATCTTTATCAATGAATTTATGTTTAAGTGCACCTGCGAAGTGAATCGCAATGGCCACTAACAATAAGATGCCAATGAACTCATGTGCGCCTTCAAAAAAATCACGTACAGGCTTATTGTCTGTGCCTGAAATTATAGCTATGCCAAACCATTTAACACCATATTTACCGTACATCGCCATAATCAAGCCAGTTAAAGGCACCGCTACCATTAGCGTATACAGTAAGTGATGTGTGCCATTCGCTAATTTCCTTTCCCATGCTTTGTAAGAAGTTAACATCGCTGGTGGGCGGTGGGTAACACGCCATAAGACACGTAATGCGATGAGCGCCAAAATGGTAACGCCAAGTGATTTATGTAAATTGAAATAGAAGTTACGTGGGCTCACGGCTTCAGCAGTTTGCCAAGTATAGATACCTAAGTCGAATAAATTATGTGCCATCTCTTTTGGGGCATCTTTTGGTAAGTCTGCCATGAACCAACCTAATGCAAACATGCCAAATATGAAAAATGCGATGAGCCAATGCAATATGATTGCAGTTTTGGTATAGCGTGTGGATGTTTGAATCATAGATATATTCCTGTAGTATTAAATTTATGTCTATGTGACACTTGTCACAGCAAATAATTGCACGAACATACATCATTCTAACCAATAACATTCACGCTAGGAACAGTGCATGCGATATTTAATGATAAGCCTTAGTCTATTGACCTTTATGAGCTGCGCGCATAGTCAGATAAAGGCCGATAACTTTGCTATTGAAAGCTTGGGTGACGGGATCTATGTGCATCACGGTGTACATCTTGATATTGATGAGGGCTATCACGGTGACATTTGCAACGCGAGCTTTGTTGTTGGCAGCAAAGGCGTGGCGGTGATTGACACCGGCGGCAGCATTAAAGTGGGCACACAATTACGAGATGCAATTCGTAAAGTAACCTCGCTACCTGTACTCTATGTGATTAACACGCATGTGCATCCAGATCATATATACGGCAATGCAGCTTTTTTACCAAGTAACCCAACCGAAGCAAAGCCTGAATTTGTTGGGCATGAAAAACTAGCCAATGCAATGGAGCTACGCAAAGAGCAATACGCAAAGCTTAATACGAGATTATTGGGCGATGATGCAAAAGGTAGCGAACTGGTGAAGCCAACTATCAGCGTTAAAATCAACCAAGCGCCAAGCGTTAATTTAGACATAGGCGGAAGAACGCTAACACTAACAGCTCACCAAGTTGCCCAGACCACTACGGACTTATCTGTGATGGATTCAAAGACAAGTACATTGTTTACAGGCGATTTATTATTTATTGAGCGCACGCCTGTATTAGAAGGTGACATTAAAGGTTTAATTAGTGAGGTAGAGCAGTTAAAGGGTAGCCA
>CAINWC010000035.1 GCA_903854305.1 uncultured Pseudomonadota bacterium
GATCAGTCGTCCCAGAGTATAAAGTCATCATTTAATGTATATCCTTCCAATAAGCTTTTTTGAGTTTGTAAGTAAGTACCAACAACACTCCTAAAAACAGTAATACAAACCAGCCCATATGATTGCGCTGTTGTTTTGCAGGTTCTGCCATATAGGCTAGAAAGTTAGTTAAATCACCAACCAAAGTATCGTACTCAGTTACTGACAGTTTTCCTGGTTTAGCAAGCGTTAACTCATGCGCTTCGTGATTCAGCGCCTGCTCACCTTGTAGCTCATATAGCACATGCGGCATTGAAACTTTACAAGTCACCGGATCAAATACACAATTCCCCCAACCAGTAGAACTCGCACTATCACGGTAAAAACTACGCATATAGCTATAAACCCAATCAGCGCCACGAGCGCGCACTTCTACAGATAAATCAGGAGGTGCCACGCCGAACCATTTCTTTGCATCCGCTTTATTAATAGCAACTTTCATTGCGTCGCCAATTTTATCGCCCGCAAACAATAAATTATCTTTGATTTGCTTTTCTGTGAGGCCAATATCTAAAAGACGGTTATAACGCATGTAATTTGCGCTATGGCAATTCAAACAGTAATTAACAAAAGTCCTAGCACCACGTTGCAATGATTCGTGATTTGACGCGTCAATTGGCGCTTTGTCTAAATGCATTCCTTCATTTGCAAACGCAAACTGAGGCAATATAAAACTGGGCAAGAATGCCAAAACCAATAAAGTTCTTTTCATTATATTTTTCATGTTATTTATCCCGTTACCCTTTCTGGCACTGGCAAAGTTTTATCTTTTTTGGTGTACCACGGCATTAGCATGAAAAAGGCAAAGTAAACAATAGTGAATACTCGTGCAACTACGGTTGCGCGATCTGCATTACCTAGCAAAGCACCAAATTGCCCCCATATATTAGCAGGCTCCGTCCCAAGATAACCAAGCACGACAAAACTCACCACAAACGCAGCCAACCATTTCTTATATAACGTACCGCGGTAACGAATAGACTTCACTGGGCTTTTATCCAACCATGGCAACAATGCAAATACCATGACAGATAAACCCATTGCTGCTACACCAGGAAACAGTGACGGAGGAATACCAAGAAGACCTATTCCAGGGAATGGCGGTACCGCACGCAGTATTGAATAATACGGCGTGAAATACCACACTGGGGCAATATGAGCTGGCGTTACCAACGGATTAGCCGGCACGAAGTTATTGGCTTCCAAGAAGTAACCACCCATTTCTGGCGCAAAGAAAATAATGGTCGAAAACACCATTAAAAACACAACAACAGCCACAATGTCTTTTACCGTGTAGTAAGGATGGAAAGGAATGCCGTCCAACGGAATACCCGTTACTTTATCTTTTGTTTTCTTGATCTCAACGCCATCAGGGTTGTTTGACCCGACTTCATGCAAGGCAATAATGTGCGCGGCCACCAAGCCGACCAATACAAATGGTAAGGCGATAACATGAAAAGCAAAGAAGCGATTTAACGTGGCATCCGACACCAAGTAGTCGCCACGCAGCCATTCAGACACATCTGGACCAATAAATGGTATCGCAGAAAATAGATTCACAATTACTTGCGCGCCCCAGTATGACATTTGCCCCCATGGCAATAGGTAACCAAAGAACGCTTCACCCATTAGGCATAAGAATATACCCACGCCAAACAACCAAATAAGCTCGCGCGGATTACGATAAGACCCGTAAATAATGCCGCGGAACATATGCATGTAAACCACAACAAAAAACATAGAAGCGCCGGTAGAGTGCATATATCTAATGAGCCAACCCCAAGGCACATCACGCATAATGTATTCCACTGAACCAAAAGCCAATTCAGCATCAGGCTTGTAATGCATGGTTAAGAAAATACCCGTTACAATTTGCAGCACTAAAACCAACAGCGACAGCGAGCCAAAGAAGTACCAAAAATTAAAGTTCTTTGGTGCGTAATATTCAGTCAAATGAGCTTTAATGTTACTTGTTAGCGGGAAACGCTCATCTACCCAATTTAAACCATCATTGAGCACATTAGCCATCACTGATTTACTTTGCTTTACTACAGTTTTACTGGTCATAATTAAGCCTTCCCTTCAGCATCAACGCCAATAAGCAAGGTACTTTCAGTTAAGTATTTATGTGGTGGCACCACTAAATTGATTGGCGCTGGAGAGCCTTTAAACACGCGTCCAGCCAAATCAAATTTAGAGCCGTGGCATGGGCAGAAAAAACCACCTGACCAACTATCTCCCATATCGCCTTTAGGCTGCATCTTAGCAGTAGGAGAGCAGCCCAAATGCGTACAAATTCCAACGATTACTGCAATACCAGGCTTAATGGAACGATCTGAATTTTTACAATAGCTTGGCTGTTGCGAAGTTACGTCACATTTCGGGTCTGTAAGTTGATCATCATGCTTTGCTAACTCAGCAGTCATCTCACTGGTGCGATTAATAATCCACACGGGCTTACCACGCCACTCTACAGTCATCATGGCACCAGGAGCGATTTTACTAATATCCACCTCAACTGGCGCACCAGCCGCTTTAGCACGCTCACTGGGCGTCATACTCTTTACAAATGGCACGGCAACTGCAGCACACCCAAGCGCACCTACAGCCGAAGTGGCGATTAGAAAGTTGCGCTTTTCTAAATCCACACCAGTATTTAAGTTACGCTCGGCATCGGTGTGCGCGCTTCCTTGATTCTTGTCATTTCGATTTTCTGCCATGCTGTCCTCGTGATCGGAATATGAAACCTCGCCTTTTAAAGGCTGGTCTCGTTATTTACTAAATCTTCAAATAACTTTAAAACTCAAACAACTTAAAAGCTTAAAGTGACCTACAAACAATTTTACTTAAAATAACCGCTAAAAACTGGTGCCATTAATATGGCCTGTTCGCATAGCAAGCGATTATACAATTTTTTGCTTTAGAATTAAAGGTATATTTTATAAGCCATTGAAGTAAAACAATTAAACCGGGTTTTTAATATCGATAAATTCATGGCTTAAGTTAAACTTTTCAGCCAAATGTTCACCTAACGCTTGTACTCCGTAGCGTTCCGTTACATGATGACCCGCTGAAATATAAGATACTCCTGATTCTACTGCTTGGTGTGTGGTTTGTTCTGATATTTCCCCGCTAATATACACATCTGCACCCAACTCAATGGCTGCATCAAAATAACCTTGCGCGGCACCAGTGCACCAAGCAATTTTCTGTACCGTTTTTTGTAAATCACCGATGACTAAAGGTGTGCGTTGTAACGTCAATTCCAGAAACTTTACAAAGTCTATCAACCGCATTGGTTGCGTTAAATGACCGTAAGCAATTAAGTTTGATTCACCTACGTAGTCAACAGGAGTGATGCCAAGAATTTTACCCAACTGAACATTGTTACCAAATTGCGGATGTGCATCTAGAGGCAAATGGTACGCCATTAAATTCAAGTCATTTTGCAGCAAAAATTTAATCCTATTTTTCTTAATACCGATAATTCTTGCATCTTCACTTCTCCAAAAGTAACCGTGATGTACTAAGACCAAATCGGCATTCGCTTCTGCAGCGGCTTGAAGCAGCGCCATACTGGCTGTGACGCCTGTTACAATCTTGTAGATTTCACTTTTCCCCTCAACTTGCAAGCCATTCGGGCAGTAATCTTTGAAACGCTCAACTTGCATCAGTTGTTGGGTATAATGATTTAACTCATTGATTTTTACCATTTGCTTGTTACCCTTTTGACTTAAGCCTATTGATTTCTAACGTTGCAGCCCGATATTTGTGCTACAAATATTGACTATATGAACCATAAACATTAACGAATTTAATTGACCATCCTAATGAATAATCAGTTACATAAAAAATTATGGCTTATTTTTGCACAAGCCGCCACGGTATGCATGGCAATACTTTTTGTTTTGCGTATTTTCTCACCTGACCTGCTCAATAAAAAAGATACCAGTGTTGTTGTAAAGCAAGTTGAATCGAATTTAAATACAAGTTTAGCTGGCTCATATAGCCATGCAGCAAATAAAGCGATGCCTGCGGTCGTTAATATTTTTACTAGCAAGAAAACGTCCGGCAATCCTCACCAAAAATATTTAGATGACCCTACATTTCGACAGTTTTTTGGTGATCAACTTGACGATTTGGATAATCAGTCTCAACCCGAAAACAGTTTAGGTTCTGGCGTTATTGTCAGTGAACAAGGGTTAATTTTGACCAACAACCACGTAGTTGCTTCTGCGGATGAAATTGAAGTTGCACTTTCTGACGGCCGAAAAATGTCTGCAAAAGTGGTTGGAACCGACCCAGATACAGATTTAGCGCTGATTAAAGTTGAGGCAGAACATCTGCCTGCTATTACCTTTGCAAGCTCAGACAAACTCAATGTTGGCGACGTGGTGTTAGCCATTGGCAATCCATTCGGCGTTGGTCAAACCGTGACACAAGGCATTATCAGCGCACTTAAACGCAACCATTTGGGCATCAATATTTACGAGAACTTCATCCAAACAGACGCTTCTATCAATCCAGGCAACTCTGGTGGTGCACTGATTGATACCGACGGCAATTTAGTCGGTATCAACAGTGCGATTTACTCGCGTAGCGGTGGTTCTATGGGCATAGGCTTTGCTATTCCGGCAACATTGGCGCGTCAAGTGATGGAGCAAATTGTAGCGCAAGGTAACGTTACGCGCGGTTGGATTGGCATTGAGGCGCAAGACATTACTCCTGAGTTAGCTGAATCTTTTAAACTCAAACTTGCTCAAGGTGCATTGATTGCTGGTGTGTTACGAGATAGCCCCGCAGACAAAGCTGGGCTACGTGCGGGGGATATATTGTTAGCGATTGAAGGCAAACCAGTTTCAGATAGCGGCAGTATGCTTAATTTGATCGCGGTATTAACACCCAATAAAAAAGCAACACTTAAAATTGCTCGCGCTGAAAAAGTAATGGACGTTTCTATTTTAATTGGCAAGCGTCCTAAACCTGCCATCGCAAAAGAGTAGGAAGTATTATTTTGCAGGCTATTGCGCTGGGGGTCGAATTGTTTGCTCTGGCGCTTGCTTGGTCAACTTTGCAACAACAATACCAATTTCATATAACAACCACATTGGCACCGCCAACATAAATTGAGAAATAATATCTGGCGGTGTAAATATCGCACCGATAATAAATGCGCCGACAATGATATAACCACGCGCTTCTTGTAATGCTTGTATAGTTACCCAACCAAACCGCACAGCCATTACCACCGCAATTGGCACTTGAAATGCCAAGCCAAATGCAAAAAATAGGGTCAACACAAAGTCCAGATAACTGCCTATATCAGTCATCACTGCCACTCCATGCGGAGCTGTGTTGACGATATATCCAAATATCACTGGAAACACTAAAAAATAAGCAAAGCCCATTCCAGCTAAAAATAGCAAGCTGCTGGCAATAATCATAGGAATCATGAACTTTTTCTCATGCGCGTAAAGCCCTGGTGCCACAAACGCCCAGACCTGATACATGGTATGCGGTAAGGAAACAATAAAGGCCGCCATCATCGCGACTTTCATCGGCACAAAAAATGGCGTGGTCACACCTGTGGCGATCATTTGGCCGCCAATTGGCAGAAGCTTACTTAACAAGGGTGCAGCAAGAAGTTCGTAAATCTTGTTGGCGAATGGAATGAATGCGATAAAAACAACAATAAAACCTATGACAATGCGCAATAAGCGGTCGCGTAATTCGATTAAATGTGAAATAAAATTATCGGTTGGTGTCACTGGTTATATCTAACCTTTTACTGACGATTCAATGGCAGATTCTTTAAGCGGCTCTTTAGCTTCCGCTTTAACATCAACCCCCAACAAATCTTGTGTTAACGAATCAGCTTTGCTTTGAATATTTACTTGCGTTTTGCTAGCTGTTTCTTGAATTTCTTGCTGAAGTTGTTGCAACTCTTGAAAGCGTACTTCACGATTCACTTCCTCTTTAACTTCTGCCACATATCTTTGCATGCGACCAGTCAAAGCACCGAGAGTGCGCGCTACTTTCGGCAATTTTTCAGGACCAATCACAATCAGCGCAACAACTGCAATAACGATAAGTTCAGAAAAAGAAACATCAAACATTAGACTTAATCTTTTAAAAAGCTACTTAGTTGCAGTTTTTTTAACTGTAGGCTTTTTTGCTGCTGTAGCTTTAACCGGCGCACTTAAAACGGCTTTAGGTTTTGCAGGAGCACGTTTTCTAGGCGCAGCTTTGGGCGCAGGCACTTCAGTGACTTCAGCATCAATCAAATTGGTCGCCGTGTCATTTCCTATAGTGTTGAGACCAGCATCATCACCAGTTTTTTCTGCGCTCATTGCATCTTTGAAGTTTTTTACTGCACCACCTACATCGCTACCAATATTACGCAATTTTTTTGTACCAAATATCAGCACAACTATAAGCAACACTATAATCCAATGTAATGGGCTACTTAATCCAAACATATCGCTCTCCTAAAATGTAGTCTTACTAACAACTGTACTCTAAGCACTAAGATTAGGCTTTAGGTAGTTTAATGCCACCACCCAGTACGTGTAAATGAATGTGAAACACTTCTTGCCCGCCATCAACACCGGTATTAATCAGCGTTTTGAAGCCCGCCAAACCCTGCTCATTTGCCAGCTTAGGCGCAAGTAGCAACATTTTTCCTAGCAACGACTGATGCTGCGGCTCGCAAGTAGCTAGGCTATCAATATGCACTTTCGGTACGATTAAAAAATGTACTTTTGCCGATGGGTTAATGTCGTTAAAAGCAATGACATCATCATCTTCATAGATTTTTTTAGATGGAATGGTGCCATTCACAATTTTGCAAAAAATACAGTCCGCGCTCATTATCCCGCACTTCCTTCTGATCTCGATGCTTTCTCGGCAATGCCAGACAATCCTTCACGTCTAGCCAACTCATCCAATACGTCTTGAGGTTTCAATCCTGCTTGCGCAAGCATCACCAGCGTATGAAACCACAAGTCAGCGGTTTCATAAATCAAATGTTCATTGTCACCATTTTTAGCGGCGATAATCGTTTCAGCCGCTTCTTCACCAACTTTTTTCAAGATGCTATCCATGCCTTTGGCATAGAGCTTAGCCACATAAGAAGTCTGTGGATCAGCACTTTTACGCTGTTCTAACAATTCAGCCAAGCGGTTTAATGTGTCATTCACTTTAATTAACTTTCGTGTCTATTTAGACTTAGTAGATTTCTTTTGGGTCTTTAATCACAGGCTGATCTATCTGCCAATGGCCATTATCGAGTTTTTTGAAAAAACAATTATGTCGGCCAGTATGGCAAGCAATACCGCCGACTTGTTCAACTTTGATGAGAACTACATCTTCATCACAATCCAGTCTAATTTCATGCACATTCTGTACATGGCCAGACTCTTCACCCTTACGCCATAATTTGTTACGTGAGCGTGACCAATATACGGCTTGCTTAGTTTCATAAGTTAATTGCAAGGCTTCGCGGTTCATCCATGCAAACATGAGTATGCGACCAGAATCATGCTCTTGCGCAATGACTGGCACTAAGCCGTTTACATCCCAGCGAACTTCGTCTAGCCAGTTCATAGCCTGACTTCAATACCGTGTTGCGCCATATATTCTTTGGCTTGCTTAACGGTGTATTCACCATAATGAAAAATACTGGCTGCAAGCACAGCATCTGCGCCACCCTGCTGAACACCATCGACCAAATGCTGTAAGTTACCCACACCACCAGAAGCAATGATAGGGATATCGACTGCATCAGAGATCGCGCGATTTAACGGGTTATTAAAACCAATTTTAGTACCGTCACGATCCATACTAGTCACCAACAACTCACCTGCTCCTAGTTTAGCCATATACTCAGCCCACTTCACAGCATCTAAACCTGTCGCTTTACGACCGCCGTGGGTGAACACTTCCCATTGAAATGGTTGGTTATCCACTTTTTTAGCATCTATCGCCACAACGATACATTGCGAGCCGAAGCGGCTTGCTGCATCAGCTACCATCTGCGGATTTAACACCGCAGTAGTATTGATACTCACTTTATCAGCACCGGCATTAAGAAGGCGGCGTACGTCTTCAACTTCACGCACACCACCACCTACCGTTAAGGGGATAAATACTTGCGACGCTACTTGCTCGATAATATGCAGGATTAAGCCTCTATTATCGGAACTGGCCGTAATATCTAAAAATGTTAGCTCATCCGCACCTTGGTCATCATAGCGCTTAGCAATTTCTACAGGGTCGCCAGCATCGCGAAGCGCTAGAAAGTTAATACCTTTAACAACGCGACCATCAGTCACGTCTAAGCATGGAATGATGCGTTTGGCTAAACCCATTAACTTAGCTCATCGGCAAGTTTTTGTGCAGCCGTAAAATCTAAAGTACCTTCGTAAATAGCGCGACCTGTAATCGTGCCGATAATACCTTCGCTCGCCACCGCACAAAGTTTCCTCACATCATCTAAATTGGTCACACCGCCAGAAGCGATTACTGGAATGGTAAGTGCCTGCGCTAAAGCAACTGTTGCTTCAATATTCACGCCTGTCAGCATGCCATCGCGACCAATATCGGTATACACGATGGCGTTAACGCCGTAATCTTCATATTTTTTGGCTAAGTCAATCACGTCATGGCCGGTAAGCTTAGACCAGCCATCA
>CAINWC010000036.1 GCA_903854305.1 uncultured Pseudomonadota bacterium
CAAGTATCTGCTATTGCTTTGATTATTTCATGGTTTGCCGCGGTGATATTTGTACCGTATTTGGGTTTTCATTTATTACCCAATTATGCGCAGGCACCGCAACCCTCAAAATTGAAGATTTGGCTCAAAATGCGGCTTGGAATAAAAGACGCACTCAACTCAAATATCGTAGCACATAGCCATCATCACGATATTTATAACACCAAGTTCTACCAGATGTTTCGTGCCGTTGTCACAGCCTGTGTGCGTTATCGTAAAACGGTGATTTTTATTACACTAGCTTTATTTGCATTGGCTGTGCTTGGCTTTGGTCAGGTGCAACAACAATTTTTCCCAGATTCAACGCGGCTTGAGTTGGTCGTTGATTTGCGTATGACAGAGGGCGCCTCATACGCGGCGACTGATGCGCAAGTGAAAAAACTGGAGCATTGGTTAAATGAATGGAATAAAAAATATCAACATGAACATAATTCGTATCAACCAAACGAGGGTATAGAAAACTTTGTGGCTTATATTGGCAATGGCGGCCCGCGTTTTTACTTGCCACTAGATATTCAAATGCCGCATCGTGGTTTTGGACAATTTGTGATTTTGAGTAAAACCCTAGCATCGCGTGAAGCCTTGCGTAAAGATTTACTCACGCTGTTTGAACATGACTTCCCTGCCCTACGTGGCTCAGTGCTGCGGCTGGAAAATGGACCGCCAGTTGGTTTCCCTGTGCAGTTCAGGGTGAATGGCACCAACCTTGCGCAAATACGTGATATTTCGCACCAAATAGCCGATATTATGCGCGCTAATCGCAATCTGGTGAATGTGCAGCTCGGCTGGGAAGAGCCGAGCAAAGTTGTGCATGTGAACGTTGATCAGGCAAAGGCGCGCTTACTTGGCGTGAGTTCGGTAGACATTGCCAATGTGCTCAATGGCGCAATGCAAGAGCTATACATTACAGAGTTTAGAGAAGGTAATGAACGTATAGATTTAGTCGTCCGGGGCTCAGAATTGGAGCGCACTCGCTTATCGCGTTTGCCAGATTTGATGATTAACCTGCCAACGGGTACAGGCGTACCTTTGTCACAAATTGCGACGATTACTTCAGACTTTGAAGAAGGCGTGATATGGCGGCGCAATCGTGAACCATCTATTACCGTACGCGCCAATTTACAAGGCAATATGCAAGCGCCAGTAGTTTCACAACAAATTGAAGATCAATTAACGCAAATTAAAGCCAATTTGCCATTAGGCGTGAGTCTGGAAACAGGTGGTGCGGTTGAAGCTTCAGCCAAGGGCGCCACCTCTGTAGCCGCAGGCTTCCCGCTGTTCTTAATCGCGGTGCTGACCATATTGATGATTCAATTACAAAGTTTTTCGCGCGTATTTTTAGTGCTCTTAACCGCACCGTTAGGCTTAATTGGCGTCACCTTGTCATTATTGTTGTTCGATAAGCCCTTTGGATTTGTGGCGATGTTGGGCACGATTGCGCTTTCCGGCATGATTATGCGCAACTCGGTGATATTGGTAGATCAAATCGATCAGGATAAAGCGTCAGGGCTACCTGAATGGCAAGCGGTCATAGAATCAACGATTCGACGCTTCAGACCTATTGTATTAACCGCTGCAGCAGCAATATTGGCCATGATACCGCTGACCAGAAGCGTGTTTTTTGGTCCGATGGCCGTGGCTATTATGGGTGGGTTGGCCGTGGCAACGTTACTGACAGTGCTGTTTTTACCGGCTTTATATGCGGCTTGGTTTAGGGTGAAAATACCTCAGTAACGTGTTCTAAACCTTAAAAGCTTGTTTAATGACAGCTTATAGAACAAGTGCATGCGCTATAATAATTAAAATTGATAGGAATATAATGCTATGACAAACACAGCACAAACCCAAGCTAACTTTTCAAATGCAGCCAGATTCAACATGACTGGCGATGCGGCTGGATTTAATGCGCGCGAAGCTAGATTCAATATGATAGAACAGCAAATTCGCACATGGGAAGTACTAGACCCAGTGGTCCTTGAACTGTTTAACCAAGTGCCACGTGAGAATTTTGTTGCAGAATCACAACAAGGCTTGGCCTTTGCTGATGTTGAATTGCCGATTGGGTGCGGCCAAACCATGTTATCGCCCAAGATAGAAGGCCGCATATTGCAGGCACTGAGCGTGAAAAAAACTGACAAAGTATTGGTGGTGGGGACTGGTAGCGGCTATTTAACGGCGCTTTTAGCCACGTTAGCCAATCATGTGCATGCAGTAGAAATTCATCAAGAATTATCGGACCTTGCACAAACACGCTTACAAAAACACAATATCGACAATGTGACCTTACACGTAGCAGATGCTGCTAACGGCTTTGCGGAAGCAGCACCATACGATGTGATTGTCTTTACCGGCTCTATGCCATTACGCCCAACGACAGCAGAGAACATGCTGAATGTTGGAGGTCGCTTATTTGCTGTGATTGGCGAAATGCCGATTATGCAGGCCACGCTTACCCAGCGCGTCAGCGAAGATGCGTTTAGGCATGACGTACTTTTTGAAACTTGTTTGCCGCCGCTAGTGAATGCGCCGCAAGTGACGAAGTTTGAGTTTTAGCACGCTTCATCCTATGTCCAAAAAACTGATTTTTACTGCTGTAGTTATCTTTTCCGCAGTGGTATTTGCGGTCGAAGGCTATGCCGCCGAAGCGCTGCCTATACAGGACAAGCAGCAATCCCTGCTTGATACCTACCAGCAAGCATTGTCGCATGACTCCACGTTAGCATCGGCCCTAAGTGCCAACCAGTCGGCACAAGAGTTGATTGAACAAGGCAAAGCTTTGTATCGCCCAAGCGTAAACTTTAGTGCAGGTGTAAACGCCACACAGACCGATGTTCGATACCTAAACACCGGACCTACTCCCTTTGGTTTTTCCGGTAAGTCTAATTTTGAGGGCTACAACTACGGCATTAATGCGACACAGCCTATTTTTCGCAAGCAAAATTTAGTGCAAATGGATCAAGCTAAAACACAAGTAAGCCAAGCCGATAAACAATTAGCATTAAGCCAGCAACAGCTTATTGCGCGCACCACGCAAGCTTACTTTGACGTGCTACTAGCGCAGGATAAAATTGATTTAATTAATGCGCAAAAAACAGCAATTTTGACTCAGTTTGATCAAGCTAAAGCCAATTTTGATGTAGGCACGTCTACGATTACTGATGTAAATGAAGCGCAAGCACGGTATGACTTAATTGTTGCGCAAGAAATTGCCGCGATTAACGAATATCAAGTAGCCCGATATTCGATACAGGCAATAACAGGAGAGGTGCCAAAGAGTCTCGCCACTGTTAAAGCTGATATCAAAGCCCATAATTTAGAACAAAATATGGAGCAATGGTTAGAGGTGGCAGCGCAAAACAATTTGAACATACAAATTCAGCAAGATACCGTTAAGTTCTCAGCGCAGGAAATTGATCGTGCCAAGGCAGGGCACTTGCCTACACTGGATGCCGTAGCAAGCTATAACGACACATATTCAAACGGTAGCTCTTACGGGTTTGGCAGCGATCTTAAAAATGGCACAATAGGTTTGCAACTGCAGATTCCTTTGTATCAGGGTGGCGCAACGAGTTCACGGGTCAGGCAAGCTGTACTCAATCAACAAAAGGCACAAGATGATGTAGACATCGCGCGTCGCCAAACAGCGCTTGAAACGCAGCGCGCTTATTTGAATTTGAATACCAGTATCGCGCAGGTTAAGGCTTATGAGCAAGCCCTTGTTAGTAGCCAAAGCCAGCTAGATTCAACCAAATTAGGCTACGAAGTGGGTGTGCGTACCAGTGTTGATGTATTAAATGCGCAGCAGCAATTTTTTAGTGCCAAGCGAGATTTATTGCAATCACGATACAATTATCTAGTGAATATCATTCGTTTGAAAGCCGCCTCTGGTGTGGTTGCAGAGGTGGATTTAGTCGACATTAATCAGCAACTGGTACTTAATTATGGCAATTAATCAAAAATCATGCGCTGGTTTAAGCCAGCTCATTCTTATCGATATGCAAACGCGGCTGTTGACCGCCATGCAGCAAGATGGGATGCAAGCAGTGATTAGAAATTGTGGTGTTTTGGCGCAAGCTGCGGCAATGCTAGAGGTGCCCGTGATTGTGAGTGAGCAGTATCCTAAAGGTTTAGGCAATACAGTGCCTGAGATACTAGATTTTTTACCAAAGATTAAACCAGTCGAAAAACTCACTTTTTCATGTATGGCCGAGCCTAAGTTCAGCCGCCAGTTAACCCGTGATCATTCACAGATAATACTTGCCGGGATGGAAGCGCACATTTGCGTGTTGCAAACCGCTTTAGATTTGCAACCTAGCAAACAAGTGTTTGTGGCAGAAGATGCAATCATCTCGCGTAACCCTGCCAATAAAGCCAATGCACTGGCTAGAATGCGTGATGCAGGCTGTATCATCAGCAATACAGAGTCTATTGTGTTTGAGTGGCTTGGAAAAGCGGATGGTGACGCGTTCAAGGCCATCAGCAAGCTCATTCGCTAACAAATGCCATCACGCGAATGAACTGGAAGTCGTTATTAGTCGTAGGTTTGATTGGTTACGGCGCATATCATCATTATCAAATTAGGCCTGTCATACACGGTGCTGGTGAAATTGCCCCTAATGAACCTATTCAAACTAGTACGAACGCCGCTGAAGTTCAGCTTAATGGTTTTACGCTCGCACCACTCGCTGACTATTCAATCAAGGCTAGAGTACTTTCAAGAGAAGATTACTCTTTGGGCATTGAAGCTGAGTTATCACCAACCGATTTGGCTGTTGGCTGGGGGCCGATGTCAGATGAAATCGTGCTGAATAAAATCGATATTTCGCAGGGTCATCGTTTCTTTTATTGGCATGTAGATGCATTTCCAATTCCACAACATGAAATTGAAATTCACGCAGCCAATATGCATATCATTCCCGCCAACGATACTGTTAAGCGCCAGCTAAGTAAAGTAAGGACAGGCCAGCTTGTTAGTATTAAAGGTCAGCTCATTGAGGCGAAGCGAACAGATGGCTGGCACTGGAGAAGCTCACTCAGTCGCGAAGATACTGGTAATGGCGCTTGTGAGCTGATGTATGTGACAGAGCTTAGTGCGAACTAGTATTAAATGTAGGCTGCTTTAATCAAATTAACAATTGAGTATTTTATGATCGCATTGATCCGCAGTTTCTAGTTGATGTTGGACTGTAGGGCAAGCATCCAAGCTGTTGGTTTTTTTACCGTTTAAAAATTCGGCTATATGCAATCTAAGGTTGGATGAGCCAATTTTTTATGTCCAAACTGTTTAACCAACAATCGTTGCCATGGTTGGAATCAGCCACTTGCAGCAACTGTATCTAAATACCAACTGGTTGGATCTGATCATCATGCGTAAGCCAAATGGTGAGAGCCACACCTACGCTTGCGTTACTGAACGGCAGCTTTCTGGCAAGTAATTTTCAATCATGTATATCCGCAAACAACCCAAAGCCGTCCTTCGCCAATTTATAGCAAACTACAGCTAAGTTTAAGGTTTGTCAGATGCCAGCCCTCAGTCGCAGAGCGTGCAAACGCCAGCAAGCCTTGTTGGGCAGGCGTATGACAAGCCGACAAGGAGGAAACCGCGTGAGATTA
>CAINWC010000037.1 GCA_903854305.1 uncultured Pseudomonadota bacterium
GCTGTCACGACCTTTGTAAGCGAAGAATGGCATTTGGATTTCCTTGGGCTTATTCTTCAAATTGATTGCTGATGCGCATGGCTTCAGCAATGGTGGTGCGTTTTTGTACGACTAAATCCACTGCGCTTTTACGCAAGGTTTTGCCAGCCATCTGTTGTCGACCAAGTTTAATAAAGTGATTAGGGTCGTGATGGTTTGCGGCGTCAATAAGCTCATTATTCATCTCAAGCAGCTCATAAACGCCCACACGGCCTTGGTAGCCAGTGCCGTTGCAAATACTGCAACCTTTGCCATGTACATAGCGATGTTGGTCTACTTCCGTCCCAAGTTCATGTTGTAGCCATGCATGTTCGAACGCTTCTGGCGTATAAGTTTCTGCACAATTTTCACATACTAATCTTACTAAGCGCTGTGCAACTACCGCTAAAACAGACATTGCCACCATAAATCTAGGTGCGCCCATGTCTATCATTCTAATCGGGGTACTAATAGCATCGTTGGTATGTAGGGTAGAAAGCACCAAATGGCCTGTCATGGCGGCGCGTAAGCCGATTTGAGCAGTTTCCTGATCGCGCATTTCACCCACTAAAATAATGTCAGGATCTTGCCGCAAGGTAGAGCGTAATACGCGTGAAAAACTCAAATCAATTTTTTCGTTCACTTGCACTTGGTTAATACCGGGTAAGCGGTATTCAACAGGATCTTCAACGGTGATGATTTTATTTGAAGTTGAGTTTAGTTCACTCAGGGCGGCATACAACGTGGTTGTTTTACCACTACCCGTTGGGCCCGTGACCAATACCATGCCACTTGGCCGATGAATCAGCTTGCGAAAGCGTTCTAGCATTTCGCTAGGCATACCAAGTTTTTCTAGTGAAAATCCGCTGCTGTTTTGTATCAGCAAACGCATCACCACTGATTCGCCATATTGTGTTGGCATTGATGAAATTCGCACATCAACCGCTTGCTGCTTTACTTTAACGGCAAAACGCCCATCTTGCGGCAAGCGTTTTTCAGAAATATCTAAACCAGACATGAGCTTTAAGCGTAATGACAACGCTGAAGAAATCTTTAAGTCTGCCACGGTTTGTAAGTGCATCACACCATCAATTCTGAAGCGAATATGCAGTTTGTGTTCTTGTGGTTCAATATGAATGTCAGAGGCGCGAACTTGTACTGCATCTTCAAAAATAGTTTGTAATAACTTAACTACAGGCGCTTCATCTGCGCTTCCGTTCATGCCGAGTGCGGCAAAGTCAATTGCAGTATCTCCAAGATCCTGCCCCAACTCTAAGGCTAAATTGGAAATTTCATCGGTACGACGATAGCTGAGATCAATCAGTTGAAGTAGTGAGCCTTCTTGAATGACGGCAATTTCAATGTCTTTGCGCAACAGGCGGACGATTTCATCGTAGGCAAAAAAGTCAGTAGGGTCAACCATACCGACTAAATAAGTAGTGCCCCTATCTTCAAGCACTGCGCAGCGAAAGCGCCGTGCCTGTGCCTCAGGCAGTTTGTTGATGATTTCCGTTTTGGTGTTGAATAGCTTTATATCGATAAACGGAATTTTTAATTGGCGCGCCATCGCTTCAGAAATCTGTATTTCTGTCACATAACCGCGATCAACAAAAATACGGCCCAGTTTACGCCCGGTGCGTTTTTGTTCTTCGAGTGACTTATTTAAATCATCTGCAGAAATTAAATTCTGCTGAACTAGAATTTCACCTAAGCGAATCTTTTCAGGACGTGCCATTCAAACCCCATTAATATCTTTGTTTAACTTTATCATAATTTGGCATATACCACTTTAATTGTGAGAATAAAGAGGGTTTTGCATGGGCGTTTAAGCTAGCGCTTTGTGGAATTATAGACTGAAGGGTGTGAATACGAAGCAC
>CAINWC010000038.1 GCA_903854305.1 uncultured Pseudomonadota bacterium
CCAATCCGCGCTGGAATGTCAGGCTGAAAAACAGTTAAGCCTAATGATGTCAGAATGTCTTTACTCGCATTATCAAGATTAATGCTGGATACATTCAGTTGATGGATATGAATTTCTTGCTTTGCGTTAATCGCTTGAATTTCTACAGTTTTATTTTTTAACGATTCATTCAGTAAAAGCCAACGTGCATCTTGCCATGTTGCAACATCTTTACCATTGATTTTTTGTATGATCTCACCAAGCGTAATATTGGCAACAGCAGCGGGGCTACGCTCAATCACTTTGCCAACCATGGGTTTCATACCAACAACACCCATCATAAACAACCACCAGTACAGAAAAATAGCGAGTAATAAATTAGCCATAGGTCCTGCAAGCACAATAGCGATGCGCTTAGTGACTGATTGCCGATTAAAAGCGCGGGATAATTCCATTTCTGACAAACTTGGCTTTGGCGAGTCAGGTTCAAATTCCCGCTCATCCAACATTTTCACAAAGCCACCTAAAGGAATGGCTGCAATAATGAATTCTGTTTGGTCTTGGCCGATTTTTTTAGTAAAAAGTGGCTTACCAAAACCAATTGAAAACTTCAAAACCTTTACGCCGCACCACTTAGCCACCTGAAAGTGACCGAACTCATGTACCGTCACAAGTAAGCCCAATGTGAATATAAAGGCCAGTGCAGTTAGCATAAAGTTCTCATTTGAGTGATAGCAGCTAGTCTTGCTTGCGTATCTACAGCGACTAATTGTTCTATAGATTCAACAGATTCAATTGTAGCAGCAGATAATACCGACTCAATAATATGCGGAATATCCATAAAGCCAATTTGTTCAGCTAAAAATGCCTCAACGGCGATTTCGTTTGCGGCATTTAAAATAGCCGGTGCCGTGCCGCCCATATTTAAGGCTTCATAAGCAATGCGTAAACATGGAAAACGCACCATATCAGGCGCGCAAAAGTCTAATCTAGCTGTAGTGAGTAAATCTAGGCTACTCACGCCGCTGGTTAACCGATCGGGATAACCAAGCCCGTAAGCAATTGGCGTGCGCATATCAGGGTTACCAAGCTGCGCAAGCACACTGCCATCAATATATTCCACCATAGAGTGAATCACGCTTTGTGGATGGACCACAACATCAATCTGCGAAGGATGCGCGTTAAATAGCCAATGCGCCTCAATGACCTCTAAGCCTTTATTCATCAGCGTAGCGGAATCTACCGTAATTTTTGGCCCCATCACCCAGTTTGGATGATTTAACGCTTGTGCACGCGTGACAGCCTTGAGTTCTTCTAAACTTGCATTACGAAACGGCCCGCCAGATGCAGTCAACAACACGCGCTTAACGCCTATACTTGTTAAGCTTGATTCAGCGATATTTTTACTACGTTGATGCGGCATTACTTGAAATATGGCGTTATGCTCACTGTCTATCGGCAGTAAGGTTGCACCGCCGTCTAGCACAGCTTGCATAAACAAATTGCCTGCCATCACCAAAGTTTCTTTATTCGCGAGCAATACGCGCTTACCAGCTTTTGCCGCAGCCATGGCTGGATGCAATCCTGCCGCGCCAACAATAGCAGCCATGACTATATCCACGATTTCATGTGCAGCTACATAATTAAGCGATACTTCGCCATGCAATACAATGGTCTTTGAATCTATCGCTTTAAGTTGCCTGCTTAATTCTATAGCTGCTGCTTCCTGTAGCATCACGGCATATTGCGGTGAATATAGCTGACATAAATTAAACAAGCTCTTTACGTTACTACTGGCCGTTAACGCAAAAACACTAAAGCGATTTTTGTGTTGTGAAATTACATCTAATGTTTGCAGACCTATGGTGCCAGTCGCACCTAGAATGGTGACTTGTTGTAAGCTTGGCTGATTCACGCTTTTATCCATGCACCATCGCCTTAGGCAAAGCAATACTCATGAATATTGGCAGGTAGATATAGAGCATGGTTAAAGCTAAGCTCGGTATTAAGCCATCAATTCTGTCCAAAATTCCACCATGACCTGGCAATAATTGACTACTATCTTTTACCCCAGCTTGACGCTTTAAAAGTGATTCAAATAAATCACCCATAATACTTAACACCACGATTAGCCATAAACCTAAGATCAGCCAAGGACTCAGATGCAGACAATAACAAAGGATTACCCCGTAAATCGTCACACCTACAAATGCACCGGTAACGCCCTCCCAAGTTTTCCCTGGGCTAATTTCAGGCGCTAGCTTATTACGGCCAAAACGTTTCCCAGCAAAATATGCGGCACTATCAGCTAACCAAACGGTTGCTAACACGGCTAATAACAACCAGGGGCTGATACGATGCAGACCGACCAAAGCAATCCATGTCGTTAGTAATAACAGCAAACCTAACGTTGCCATCATCAATTTATTATTGATTTTTTTTCTTGTAATGAGCCAAACAGGCGCAAAAAATATCCAAAATAACCCAGCCATGCTCAGTAAACCTAAAAGCAGCTCAAACATAAGCGCATCATGCACGGCGATTAATTGCATACTAGCTGCAAAAATGAAAGTCAAGCCTACGCTTAATGCAACGAGAATGCTCAAAAGCATTTGTGTTTGATTCAGCTTGATTAAATTCGACCATTCCCAAACCGCAATCAAAGTAACCGCCAAAGTGGTCAATGCCCAGACCTTTGGTGACGCTAAAAATAATAAGCTTAAAAAGCCAATAATCAGAAAAATTGCCGTGATGATTCTAGTTTTGAGCATAGTTGATATTTAGTATTATTTGAATGAAAGCAAAACTGTTATATTTAATTAGTGAAATTAACTGATGTTAATTTTTAGCGTCTATTAACGGTTCACTTAACTGTTCACTTGTTCGGCCAAATCTACGTTCTCGTTTTTGATATGAACTAATCGCTAAATTAAAAGCCTCTTGGTTAAAATCTGGCCACAACGTATCTGTAAAGTAAAGTTCGGTATAAGCGAGCTGCCACAATAGAAAATTACTAATGCGCTTTTCACCACCGGTACGAATGAATAAATCAGGCTCTGGTGCATAACTCATTGAAAGATAGGGAGTAAGGTGATCTTCACGATAAAATCCTGCAAGCTGAGGTTCTGCTAATTGCATTTTATTCACAGCCTGCAATATATCCCAACGGCCGCCATAATTGGCCGCGATTGATAAAACTAGACCAGTATTATTCGCAGTAAGCAGCTCTGACGCTTCAATTTGTGAGATTAACTCCGCATCAAAGCGACTGCGGTCGCCAATCATAATGAGCTTGATATTGTTTTGATGCAGTTTTGCCACTTCGCGCTTTAGCGCTTGCATGAATAAACCCATTAAAAAGGATACTTCTTCTGCTGGACGGCGCCAATTTTCACTACTAAAAGCGAATAAGGTTAAATACTTTACTTTTAGGTTGACGCAATATTTAACAAGGTCACGCACGGTTTCTACGCCACGTTTATGCCCGGCTATTCTTGGAAGAAAACGCTTACGCGCCCATCGCCCATTACCGTCCATAATCACAGCAATGTGCTTAGGGATTTCGGCCGCTGACGGTATCGCTTGTGTCGCGCTAGTAAAAAAAGCCAAATACGCTCCAATTAGCCTGAGTTACGTTTTGAAAATAGTGAAAATTTTGCAAGTGTGGCTTCGATATTTTTACAATTAAACAGCCATCAACTCAACTTCTTTAACTTGCAACATCTTATCAACTTCAGCTACAGCTTTATCAGTCGCCTTTTGAATGTCATCTTGCGCCCGGCGCTCATCATCTTCAGAAACTTCTTTATCTTTTAACATTTTCTTTAGCGCATCATTTGCATCACGGCGAGCGTTACGAATTGAAACTTTCGCACTTTCAGCTTCATTGCGGACGATTTTAGTCATATCACGACGACGCTCTTCCGTTAACATTGGCATCGGCACACGAATCAAATCACCATTTGTCGCAGGGTTTAAGCCTAAGTCACAATCGCGAATCGCTTTTTCAACTTTACCTATCATGCTTTTTTCAAAAGGCTGTACGTTAATCGTACGTGCATCACCTAAATTGACGTTTGCTACTTGGTTAACCGCCACCATAGAGCCGTAATATTCAACCATCACATGGTCAAGCAAGCCAACATGCGCGCGGCCTGTACGAACTTTTGCCAAATCATTTTTAAGTGCTTCCAATGCTCTTTGCATTTTTTGTTCTGCGTTTTTCTTCACTTCCTCTAACATTTAATTCTCCTACTGATCTTTTATAAATTTATTAATACTTTTATGACTGAATTAGCTACGATCTTTTATTAATACGGCCTAATAAGTAAGCACTAAGGCGTAACCATCGTTCCTTCATCTTCGCCCATCACTACTTTTTTCAATGCACCTTGTTTAAAGATACTAAATACTGAGATTGGCAGCTTTTGATCACGACATAAAGTAAGCGCAGTCGCGTCCATTACTTTAAGATTTTTAATGATCGCTTCATCAAAGGTAATGGTTTTATAGCGCATCGCTTCTGGATTCGTTTTAGGATCATCCGTATAAACGCCATCAACTTTGGTCGCTTTAATGACGATCTCAGCATTAATTTCCATGCCGCGTAAGGCCGCTGCCGTATCGGTGGTGAAAAATGGGTTACCAGTACCAGCACCAAAAATGACGACTCGACCTTCTTCTAAATAACGAATTGCTTTACCACGGATGTAAGGCTCAGCGACTTGTTCAATATTTAAAGCACTTTGTACACGGGCATTCAAACCAATATTCTTCATAGCGTCTTGTAGTGCCATTGCGTTCATTACGGTAGCTAACATACCCATATAATCTGCAG
>CAINWC010000039.1 GCA_903854305.1 uncultured Pseudomonadota bacterium
ATCGATGTAGCTAACAAATACGGCAAAAAAGCACAAGTTGACTTGATCAACGTTGCTGATAAAGCTGCTAAAACTAAAGAAGTAGCTAAATTAGGTGCGCACATCATTGGCGTTCACACTGGTTTAGATCAACAAGCTGCTGGTCAAACACCATTTGCTGACTTAGCTTTAGTTGCTGCTTTAGGTCTTGGCGTTGAAATCTCAGTTGCTGGTGGCGTTAAAGCTTCTACAGCTGCTCAAGTACGTGATGCTGGCGCAACTATCATTGTTGCTGGTGCTGCTATCTACGGCGCTACTGATCCAGCTGCTTCTGCTGCTGAAATCACAGCTATTGCTCACGCTTAAGTTAAGTGCTGGTTTTAATTAACCAAGCTTAATACAAGCCCAATAAGTAATTCTTGAGATGAGTAATTAAAAAATCCTGACTCAGTAATGAGTCAGGATTTTTTTTAATTTAGTTCAACAAGTTATATGTAATCTTTGTTGAAATGCATAAATAGGGAAAATATCATGGATAATCAAAAGTTAATTTTAGATAGAATCACCACTATCTTGTCAGAAACAGATAACAGTAACAGCGCAAAATTGTTAAAACTGGTAGATGAAGCTGGCCGCATTTTCATTGGCGGTGCAGGTCGTTCTTTATTAGTCTCACGTTTTTTCGCTATGCGATTAGTACATTCTGGCTACAACGTTAGCATGGTGGGCGAAGTGGTTACACCAGCCATTAAAGCGGGTGATTTGTTAATCTTGGTTTCAGGTTCTGGCGGTACAGAAACATTACTACCTTTTGTTAAAAAAGCTAAATCAGTCGGCGCTAAGTTGGCTGTGGTTTCAATGAAAGCTAAATCTGCAATGGCAGATGTAGCCGATTTAACTGTTCAAATCGGTAACGATAATAGCTTCCCGCTAACGCAAGGTATGCCTATGGGTAGTCAATTTGAGCTTTCAACTTTGGTATTCTTAGAAGCTGCTATTGCTGATTTAATTGCTGCAAAAGGCTTAACTGAAGAAGGTATGCGCGCTATTCACGCAAATCTTGAGTAATTAGATTTTAGGTTTGATCTATAAAAACCCTAATAGGCTAATCGATTTGCTTGTTAGGGTTTTATTATTTTAAATCAAATTTTTAATTTCTAGATTTTTGTTGTGCAAAGCGGTTGCCACCAATGCACCTGATATATTTAAGCTTTGCAGGATGTTTATATCCTTATTATTTCTAACGCCACCTGCTGCATATATCTCGCGATCATCTGCCATATTTTTTATCAGTGCTAATTTTTCAATATCTACCCCAAGCTGGCTTCCTACTTGGCTTAAGGTCATGGCAATTACTCTTTTAGGCCAATATTTGGTGTTGATTTGTAATTCAATACATCCTAAAAAACCAGCTTGATTAAAATCTAATGACAATACAAAGTTACCCTTTAATTTGTCATTGATATTCTCTAAATCATGTATTGAATGGATGTTTTCTGAGCCAATTACATGCGTCACATTTTGATTATCCCACTCTGCCAGCGCTATTGCATTGTGTATGCCCGCATCTAACCAGATTTCTATATTGGGATGTTGCGCTTGAATATCACGAATAAGGTTTGAATGATTGCCTTGACTTGTAATAGCGTCTAGATCGGCAATGTACAAGCGTTCAAATGGGTATAATTCAATTAGTGCATTTAGAATATCAAGTGGCGCGCTAGAATGACATAGCGAAGACTGGATTGGCTGATAATGCTGGCGTTGACCAAGTTTTGCATGTACTACTTGGCCATGCATTAAGTCTATAACAGGGATGATTTCCATTTTTTAAGTATTGAGTGCGAGTATTTTTTGAAGATTTTATTGTGTGAATATATCACAGCTGGGGGCTTATGCGGCCAGCCATTGCCGGACTCTTTACTAAGAGAAGGCCTGTTAATGCGCGATGCTTTATTATCTGATTTTAGTGAAATTGCAGACATTGAAATATTAACGACGTATGACGTTAGAGTCGGTTTACCAAAGCATGCCAAAGTGGCTGTACCGCTGGATATTACTTCAAACGCAATGGAAGTATGGCAAGCCCTCTTACAAACGTGCGATTTCGCATTGCTGATAGCACCAGAATCTGATGGTGTATTAAGTAAACTAACGCAATTAGTTGATTCGGTTGGTGTGAAAAACTTAGGCTCAATGCTACATGCTGTAGACCTTAGCAGTAATAAATATCAAACTTATCATGCACTTAAACATACACATACCCCCTCAATACAACACACAAAACACACACGATACCACAATTCGACAAACTCGACTTGCTCACATATCCTTTACGAAACGTGCCATGACAACAGAAGCCATCCAGCGAACAGGTACCGGAAAAACCACTCTCATTATGCTCACAAGCACAGCGCCCATGAACCGTGGACAAGTCTCGTCCACAGTTCATGGGCGCCATTACAACGCGAGTTGGGCGACGTGGGCCACACACAGAGACACCAGAGCAAACACACACAGACATTCGCACACAACTACAAGGCACACAAGCACAGGCACATGCAAACACGCGCGCGCACACAACTACACACACACAGCATTGCAGCATGCTCGCGCTTACACATATAGGCACGTAGGCAACACGCTGGTCCTCTTCCGGCTTACGAAAGTTGCACTTCGAGCACTCGTACTCGGTAACCATGCGAATGCCGCGCAAGAATGGCAATCTCTCCCCCAAATACCCAATCACTTCTGCGGCGTCTTGCTGCGATGCAAAACAGTTATTGTGACAACCAACCAACGAAGAAAGGCAACAAGTACGTAAAACGGGGGAGCATGAGTGGTGCAACAGTGTGTAGGCCCAGTCACACGCAAGTGTCCTAAAGCTTGGTAAATACAGTTGCGTTGTGTTGGGTGAATGAAAAGTTGCGCATACGCTCATTCAACGCACATACGACAAGGTAAACCGCAAGGCAGCATGCCGAACACGCACCTGCTTGAACCCTGCGAGACTCGCACTCAAGTCGCAGCGCGCGCCGAACACTTCCGAAGGGGCGACTGCCACGTTGGAAGACTTCATCTTCTGATAGAGCTTGTACAGTTTGCACGCTGGCATGCACTCGTAAAGGCGTGCCATGCCATGCATGCGCACACGCATTTGCGCAGCGCATACCAAAGCAACTGCACGGCTTCCGATGCCCCGCATACATCGCTTCTAGCTCCCGGAGGACCCGAGGGTCCCGCAAGAGCTGCTGCAGGATTGAATTCAGGTAGCAGCTGTTGCCGAGGTTGACCAAGCCTGACAGGGCAGCGATTCGCACCGCCACCGCCGCCGCCACCGGGGCGGCGCCCACCCGCGTCTTCTTCGTCTGATGATGATGAGACGAATGGAAGCGCCCCCCGGGGCCTCTTGTTGCATCTCCAACAACATTCCACCCATTGGCACCTGCAGCAGGCTCCCACGCATCAATGCATGCAGTACAAACCACAGCAGCATTTGATCCCACCGCTCCGGTGACCCCGGACTATGCAGAGATAACGAAGCCAACTTACGCTCTTCTCCAGTCAGCGAAATCTGTCCAACTGGATGCCGCTCCATTAAACCACCTCCACCTCCGGTCCGGCGCTTCTCCTGTTTGTAAAATCACCGTCACAAACAGACGCACGCACGCACGCACGCACGCACACGCACGACGAACGCACGTGCACGCACGCACGCGCGCGCGCGCACACACACACACACACACA
>CAINWC010000040.1 GCA_903854305.1 uncultured Pseudomonadota bacterium
CGCCGTAAATGCCATTTTTATCCCCTCAACAATTGATACACTTGCGCTTGTAATTGGGCTTCATCCCAATCTTGCGTTTTATCTATTTTCAGTATGATCGTGCGCTCTTGTGGCAACACTACTGCTTCAATCACGCCCACTAGTTTAGCTAGATTACTTTTCAGAACCTCTGCATTTTCAGTGCTAAGTTCAGGACTTGCCTCATCCAAGCTGTACATTTTGGTTTTAACCGCCGGTGGCGATTGCATTGAATATGCCAATATTAGCCATAAAAACATCATTACGCTACAGAAAATAAATACGCTGGCAAAGCCTAGTTTATGCGACAAATAGCCACCCAACGCGCCGCCCACAAAAACACCTAGCGACTGCGATGTATTATAGACACCCATCGCAGTACCTTTTGCCGCAGCAGGCGCCATTTTGCTGATAATAGAAGGTAATGAAGCCTCAAGCACATTGAAAGCAATAAAATACAACGTGAGCGAAGCCACAATACCCCAAAAATGTTCGATTGAGGCAGCGAACATGAGCTGCGCAACCAGCATCATGGCGATTGCACTGACAAATACCAGTTTCATTTTGGCTTGTTTTTCTGCATAAATAATCGCTGGCACCATCAACACAAATGAGGCTAGTAAAACTGGCAAATAGATATGCCAATGCTGATTTTCATGCAGAGGTGAACCCATAGCTTCGCTTGATTTAAGTATAGCAAAAGGCACCACCACAAACATCGCCATTTGTGCAGCATGCAACGCAAAAATACCAAAATTCAAGCGTAATAACTGTGTATTTTTCAATACATCTTTGAGCTTGGCAGGCGCAGCACTTGCATCAGAATGGTAATGGCTATGAATAGGGTCAGGCACAACAAATTTAACCACAGCAATGGCGGCTAAAGTTAACAATGCCGTCATCACAAATATGCCTGGCACGCCTATCCACTGATTCAGCAATGGACCACCCACTAATGAGACTGCAAAGGCAACGCCAATAGTGCCACCTATGGTTGCCATCGCTTTGGTGCGATTTTCATCACGCGTCAAGTCTGCCAATAGCGCCGTGACTACCGCAGATACTGCACCTGCACCTTGAATCGCACGACCTATGATAATACCTTCAATATTCATGGCTAAGGCTGCCACCATGCTACCGATTGCAAAAATTGTCAGGCCTAGATAGATCATTGGCTTACGGCCGAATTTGTCAGACGCCATGCCAAAAGGTAATTGAAAAAGCGCTTGCGTGAGGCCATACGCACCCAAAGCAATCCCGATCATCAACGAACTTGGATGTTCAGGGAACGTTGAAGCATAAATCGCAAAAATCGGCAAAATAGAAAACATGCCGAACATGCGCAAGCCATAAATTGCGGCCAGACTGACTGTTGCACGTATTTCAATGGGCGTCATTTTATCTAACACTTCGACGTCTATTGTGGCCATTTCGCCTGACGCCAATATTTCTGACGCAGACTCGGCAAACAGGTCGCGGCTCTGATTTGATGGTGTGCTTTTTGACTGCTTAGGTATATTGTTATTTGATGCTGACATGAAAAATTTATGAGCTAAATTCGTAAAAGTAGGTATATTAGCAGGTTGCCCTGAAGTTAACCTAGGTCTTACGTAAAAGCATTATGGAATTCATCAAAATACGCGGTGCACGTACGCACAATTTAAAAAACATATCACTGGATATTCCACGGAATCAGCTCGTTGTGATTACCGGTTTATCTGGTTCAGGTAAGTCATCACTTGCTTTTGATACGCTGTATGCAGAAGGCCAGCGACGTTATGTTGAATCGCTATCGGCCTATGCTCGACAGTTTTTAGCGCGTATGGATAAGCCTGATGTTGATTTGATTGAGGGTTTGTCACCTGCGATTTCTATTGAGCAAAAGTCGACTTCGCATAATCCGCGTTCAACCGTGGGCACGGTAACAGAAATTCATGATTATTTACGCTTGCTATACGCTCGTGCTGGTGATCCGGAATGCCCAGAACATGGCACTAAGCTAGAAGCGCAAACCGTTAGCCAAATGGTTGACCATGTTTTAGCATTGCCTGAAGACACCAAGCTGATGATATTGGCGCCCGTGGTAAGCAATCGCAAAGGTGAACAGCTCGACTTATTTGAAGAGTTAAAAGCGCAAGGCTTTGTGCGCTTGCGTATCGATGGCAAGATTTATGAAGTAGATGCCTTGCCGCAACTGGCTAAAACGACCAAGCATAGTGTTGATGTCGTCATTGATCGTATTAAAGTTAAGCAAGATATGAAGCAGCGTATTGCCGAATCGTTTGAAACGGCTTTGCGTTTAGCAGAAGGGAAAGCCATTGCAGTTGAGATGGATACTGACAAAGAACATGTATTTTCTGCCAAGTTTTCATGCCCGGAATGTGACTACTCACTAGCGGAACTAGAGCCGCGCCTATTCTCCTTCAATAATCCGATGGGCGCTTGCCCTGTGTGTGACGGTTTAGGCAACATTAACTTTTTTGACCCTAAACGTGTGGTGGCTTTTCCACATTTATCACTAGCTGCTGGCGCGATTAAAGGCTGGGATAGACGCAACCAGTTTTACTTTCAAATGCTCAGCAGTTTAGCTGCTCACTACAATTTTAATTTAGATACGCCGTTTGAACAATTAGCCGAGCACATTCAGAAAATATTACTCAACGGCAGCGGTAAAGAAGAAATACCGTTTAAATATTTGAATGAGCGTGGTGTTTTCTTTCAAAAAATCCACTCATTTGAAGGTATTTTAATCAATTTAAAACGCCGTTATCACGAAACCGATTCACAAACCGTGCGTGAAGAACTGGCTAAATATTTGAACTCACAAAGCTGCCCGGATTGTGTAGGCACGCGCTTACGCAAAGAAGCACGTCACGTTAAAGTGGGTAATAAAAATATCCACGAAGTTTGCCAAGTGCCACTTAAAGTCGCGCTTAATTTCTTTGATACGCTGGAATTAACCGGCGCTAAACTTGCCATTGCCGACAAAATTGTTAAAGAAATTAGCAACCGCCTTAAATTTTTAACCAATGTGGGTTTAGAGTATTTATCGCTTTCGCGCTCAGCAGAAACGCTGTCTGGCGGCGAGGCGCAGCGTATTCGTCTAGCCAGTCAAATTGGCAGCGGTTTAACTGGTGTGATGTATGTGCTGGACGAGCCATCTATCGGCTTGCATCAACGCGACAATGACCGTTTGTTAGAAACTCTCAAACGCCTGCGCGACATTGGCAACAGCGTGATTGTAGTTGAGCATGACCAAGATGCCATTATGGCGGCTGATTATGTGATTGATATTGGCCCTGGCGCAGGTGAACATGGCGGGCATATCGTTGCAGAAGGTACCCCAAAAGAAGTACAAGCCAACCCAAACTCACTGACTGGTGATTATTTAAGTGGCAAAAAACAAATCATTTACAACAAAAAACGCACGCCGCCAGACCCCGCGCGTTGGCTTAAATTAAGCAATACCACTGGCAATAATTTAAAAGATGTCACGCTTAAACTACCTGTAGGTTTGTTAAGCTGCATCACAGGCGTTTCTGGCAGTGGTAAATCCACGTTGATTAACGACACGCTGTACCGCGTCGTTTCACAGCATTTATATGGCAGCAGCACTGAGCCAGCAGCCTTCGGTGAGATTGACGGCTTAGCATTTTTTGACAAAGTGGTCGATGTTGACCAAAGCCCAATTGGCCGCACACCGCGTTCTAATCCAGCCACTTACACTGGTTTATTTACGCCGATTCGTGATTTATTTGCTGGCGTACCAGAAAGCCGCGTGCGTGGCTACGGACCTGGCCGATATTCTTTCAACGTAAAAGGTGGTCGCTGCGAAGCTTGCCAAGGCGATGGCGTATTACGTGTTGAAATGCACTTTTTACCTGATGTATACGTGCCATGCGACGTGTGTAAAGGCCACCGTTACAATCGCGAAACTTTAGAGATTCAGTTTAAAGGTAAAAATATCCGTGAAGTATTAGAAATGACGGTAGAACAAGCGCATACGTTCTTTAGTGCACAACCTGTGATTGCACGTAAACTTAAAACGCTGTTAGATGTTGGCTTAGGCTATATCACGCTTGGCCAAAGCGCCACCACGCTCTCGGGCGGCGAGGCGCAACGTGTCAAATTAGCGCTAGAGTTAAGTAAACGCGACACAGGTCGCACACTTTATATTTTGGATGAGCCAACCACCGGCTTGCACTTTGCTGACATTCAATTATTGCTCGATGTAATACATCGCTTACGTGACGCTGGCAACACCATTGTCATTATTGAACATAATTTAGACGTAATTAAAACTGCCGATTGGATTGTAGATATGGGCCCGGAAGGTGGTGATGGTGGTGGGATGATTATTGCCGAAGGCACGCCAGAACAAGTCGCGCTGAGCACTGAAAGTTATACCGCAAAGTATCTAAAAGCGATGCTGCTATAAATAGAGGCTGCTGAGAATTACGAAATGAAAATTTCAAAAAAATATAGCAGCGTACTATTTGCTTTTTTAATGTCATTATTAATGGCATTACTGATGTCTGGCGTACTTACGGCAGTGTTTGCAGGCTTCAGTCATGCGTTTTTTGCGCACTGGTTAAACGGCTTTATTCATGCCTGGCCGATTGCTTTTCCAGCAGTGCTCATCATCGCGCCTATCGTTAGAAGAATGGTTGCGGCTTTAACTGATTAGGTAGGTGCTACTTAGGCACTTCTGCCGAGCCCATACGCGCTTGTATAGTGGCGATGCGCCTATTTAAATAGCTGGTAGATTTGTGTGCATCATAAAAGCGCGGGTTAGGGATCATCGCCGCTAATTTTGCCGCTTGGCCACTACTCAAATTAGCGGCACTGATTTTGTAGTAATGTCTTGCCGCAGCCTCTGCGCCAAATACGCCGTTGCCCCACTCAATAATATTTAAATAAATTTCTAAAATTCGACGCTTGGTCAGCATATTTTCTAACATCACCGTAATCAACGCCTCTTCACCTTTGCGCCAAGGCGTGCGTTTGGTTGATAAAAATAGATTTTTAGCGAGCTGCTGACTAATGGTAGAGCCCCCCGCCACGATTTTGCCTTTTTTAAGATTTTTCTCGTAGGCTTTTTGTATGCCTTCCCAATCAAAACCTTCGTGATCAATAAACTTGGCATCTTCAGAAGCAATCACAGCACGTTTCAAATTATTTGAAATTTTAGAATAATCCACCCACTGATACTTAAGCTCCGCATCTGGCGTTTTTTCTTGAATAATACCCAAGCGGTCTTCCATGAAAGCGCTGGTTGATGGGTTAAATTTTATCCACCAGCAAATATGTAAAAATATCCAAAGTTGGTAGATAAAAAGCGCCATAAAAAACAGCACCAGCCCACGCGTGAAGTAACCACGAAAATCTAAAGGATTTGCGCCTCGCTTATTATTGAGTAGCCAATTTCTCATTGTTTTAAATAGGTGCCTAGCTTAATGTGCGGATGAGCTGCATCACGCTTTGTGTTTCGGGGCGCACGCCGCGCCATAGATAAAACGCCTCAGCAGCTTGCTCTACCAGCATACCCAAGCCATCAGTCACTTGCGCACCACTTACACGGGCTTGCAGCATAAACGGCGTTTCACGGCCGTACATCATTTCGTAGGCTAAGCACCCTTTAGCAAAAATGCTGTTAGGTATTGGCAAGGCGGTATCAGTGAGGCCTGTAGACGTACTATTAATCACCAAATCAAATGCCATATCGGCTAACTCGTCAAACGGTTTAGCCATACATACTGCTTTACTTTGGCTAGCGTCAATCAAACCTGAAACTATTTTTGCAGCCTCTTTAGCCTTAGCGAATGTGCGATTTGATATAACGAGAAGACTAGGATTAGCAGAGACTAATGGTTGCAAAACACCAAAAGCCGCGCCACCACTACCGAGCAAAAGCACTTTCTTTTGGTGAATATCAAACTTTAAGTTATGCGCAATATCATTGACTAGCCCAATGCCATCAGTGTTATCACCGACAATACTGCCATCGGCATTAAAACTAATCGTATTGATGGCACGTGCTTTATCTGCCAGTGGATTCACCACACCATGTTGAGCAACAAACTTCAAAGCCTCAAACTTAAATGGCACAGTGACATTGACGCCTTTATAACCTAGTTTAATTAGCTCGTAAATTTTCGCTTCGAAGCTATCCAGAGGCGCCAATATTCGCTCATAGCTAATATCTTGCCCTGTAAGTCTAGCAAATTCCTGATGAATTAGCGGCGACTTACTATGTGCGACCGGGTTACCAATCACCGCATACTTATCTGTCATTGTTTAGTTAGTCCAAGGCAAACCGGCATGTTTCCAGCCATTGATCATCGTACGTTGATGTAACGTATTAGTCTCGCCTTCAAAACCTTCAAGCATATTATAAGCTTGTGTGTACCCCAGCGTTGCAGCAACCGCTGCAGCGCTGTGTGAGCGCCCGCCTGTGCGACACATAAAAATCAGCGTTTGATTTTTATCTACTTTTTCAGATAACTGTTTAGCAAATTCTTGATTCGGCACCATACCTGGATAAAATGCCCACTCAATATTTAACGCAGTTGGCACACGGCCTACAAGACCTAGCTCTGCTTGAGTGCGCACGTCCACCAACAAGGCTTGAGGATTCGCTTGCAGAACTTCAAATGCTTCACGTGGCGTCATTGCACCCGCGTATGGCAAACCATTTTCTGCGCCACGTTTTTGCGCTAACTGCAAAATTTCATGTTGATCATTCATATATTCACCCTACTCATTAGTTTTACGATTGTGATTGGCACTTCTATCAATCCAATTCAGCATTTTAAACGCATAGGATTAAATCTAGGAAAATTTTAATACGGCTTCATCACAGTAAATTACCGCACTATAAAAGTGCAAAAAAAATAGACAATGCACTTATATGGGGCGTTATATTCATAAGGATTTTAACACTTCAGTAAAAAAGCGCTAGTTTGGTCTTTTCAGCATGGCACGTTTCCTGCTAATCTATCGTGTTGAATATTTTAATAGTTTTACCCTAATTAACACCACACTAGGAGATTTTGATGTCAGTGGCTAATGTAATGAAAATGGTAAAAGAAAACGACATTAAATTTGTTGATTTTCGTTTTACTGACACACGCGGTAAAGAACAACACGTAACGGTGCCAGTTTCTCATTTTGACGAAGCTAAATTTACTGAAGGCCACGCATTTGACGGCTCTTCAATTGGTGGCTGGAAAGGCATTCAAGCCTCTGACATGCAATTAATGCCAGATCCAACAACAGCAAACATCGACCCATTTATGGATGAGCCTACGCTTATTCTTACCTGTGACGTTGTAGACCCAACAGATGGTAAAGGTTACGACCGCTGCCCACGTAGCTTGGCTAAACGTGCTGAAGCTTACTTAAAATCAAGCGGCCTTGGCGATACTGCCTATTTTGGTCCTGAACCAGAATTCTTCATTTTTGACTCAATCAACTGGTCTGTAGACATGAGCGGTAGCTCTGTTCGCATCAATTCAGAAGAAGCTGCATGGTCTTCTAACGACAAGTTTGAAGGCGGTAACACTGGCCATCGTCCAGGTGTTAAAGGCGGTTATTTCCCAGTACCTCCTGTCGATTCATTACAAGACATCCGTTCTGCAATGTGTATTACGCTTGAAGCGATGGGCGTGCCTGTTGAAGTGCATCACCATGAAGTTGCAACGGCTGGCCAATGTGAAATCGGCACACAATTCAGCACGTTAACAAAACGCGCTGACTGGACTCAAACACTTAAATACGTAGTGTTAAACACAGCACACGCTTACGGCAAAACAGCGACATTTATGCCGAAACCATTCGCTGGCGATAACGGTTCTGGTATGCACGTACACCAATCTATCTGGAAAGATGGTAAAAACTTGTTCGCTGGTAACGGCTATGCTGGTTTAAGCGATTTCGCGTTGTACTACATCGGCGGCATTATCAAACATGCGCGCGCTTTGAATGCAATTACTAACCC
>CAINWC010000041.1 GCA_903854305.1 uncultured Pseudomonadota bacterium
AAGCTCTTCCATTTCAGCATTTTCATCTTGTTCGCCGAGCTCTTTCTGAATTGCTTTTACTTGTTCATTTAAATAATATTCGCGTTGTGTTTTTTCCATCTGACGTTTTACACGCCCACGGATACGCTTTTCAACTTGCAGAATATCGATTTCACCTTCCATCAAACGCAGTAAATGCTCCAAACGTTCAGCAACGCTAAACATTTCAAGTATTTTTTGTTTTTCATCTAACTTTAAGGTTAGATGCGCGGCAATGGTATCGGCCAAACGTCCTGCTTCATCAATTGAAGCAAGTGAAGTAAGAATCTCTGGTGGAATTTTTTTGTTGAGTTTTACGTATTGATCAAACTGCGCAAAAACAGTACGCATTAAAGCCTGGATTTCAACATCACTCACAGACTCTTCAATCAGCTCGGCATGCGCAGCAAAGCACTCTTCAGTCTCAATAAAACCTGTCACTTTAGCGCGCTGAACGCCTTCTACCAGCACTTTAACCGTGCCATCCGGCAGCTTGAGCATTTGTAGCACTGTTGCAATAGTGCCAACTTCATAAAGGTCATTAGCATCAGGTTCATCTTTATTAGCAGACTTTTGCGCGACCAATAAGATACGTTTATCACCTTCTGATGCAATTTCTAGCGCTTTGACTGATTTAGTACGGCCAACAAATAATGGGATCACTAAGTGCGGATATACAACGACATCACGCAAAGGCAGGACTGGCAATAAGCCACTCTCTGGAGAATATAAAGGGAATGATTGTGTCATGAATAGACCTCAAAATTAAGCTATAAAATTAAGCCAAAAACGCCTATACATAAGTTGATGGGGCTGAATTTTATCTCTTCAACCCTTAGAACATTAATTAGTACATAAAATTAAACCTTTAATTCATGTTTAATCATCAATTAAAGGTTTAAAGTAAAGGTGCAAACAATAAGGCGCTTGCTAAAAAGTATCGTTAAATTTCATCAAAACTAACCGGCAATCAAATACACATTGCCAAGTTAATTATTAAGATTAAATGATTAACCAACAGCCTCTTCAGTAGGTTTGTCTTCATAAATTAAAAGCGGCGGTGCATCACCACGAATAACGCCTTCATCGATCACCACTTTACTTAAATTAGTCAACGAAGGTAGTTCGTACATAATTTCTAGCAAAGAGTGTTCCATGATTGAACGCAAGCCACGGGCGCCAGTTTTACGCTCAAGCGCTTTTTTAGCAATTAAGAGTAAAGCAGATTCTCTGAACTCTAAATCAACACCTTCCATCTTGAATAATTTGATGTATTGCTTAGTCAATGCGTTTTTAGGCTCTGTTAGAATAGTCATTAACGCAGCTTCATCAAGTGACTCTAGCGTAGCAACCACCGGTAAACGACCGATAAACTCTGGAATCAATCCAAATTTAATCAAATCTTCAGGCTCAACATCACGTAGCACTGCACCTATTTCACGCACATCCGTTTTGCTTTTCACTTCAGCACCAAAACCAATGCCGCCTTTTTCAGAGCGTAAACGAATGACTTTCTCTAAGCCATCAAACGCACCACCACAGATGAATAAAATATTAGTGGTATCCAGTTGTACAAATTCTTGATTAGGATGCTTACGACCACCTTGTGGGGGGATTGAAGCGACAGTGCCTTCAATCAACTTAAGCAATGCTTGTTGTACGCCTTCACCTGACACATCACGGGTAATTGAAGCATTTTCTGATTTAAGTGAAATCTTATCCACTTCATCAATATACACAATGCCACGCTTGGCTTTTTCGACATCGTAATCACATTTTTGCAATAGCTTTTGCATGATGTTCTCAACGTCTTCACCCACGTAACCGGCTTCAGTTAAGGTGGTAGCATCTGCCATGACAAATGGCACATCTAAGAGCCTAGCCAATGTTTGCGCAAGCAATGTTTTGCCTGAACCTGTTGGGCCAATCAATAAAATATTGCTTTTTGAGATTTCAACTTCATCTTTTTGACCGCCATTAGATAAGTTGTTATGGCCTAAACGCTTGTAATGGTTGTACACCGCAACGGCTAAGTTCTTTTTAGCGTGAGTTTGGCCAATTACATATTGATCTAAGATTTTGCAAATCTCTTGTGGTGTAGGCAAGCTTTCATCAGTTGATTTCAGACCATCAGTATTTTGAATTTCTTCTTTGATGATGTCGTTGCATAAATCAACGCACTCATTACAAATGAACACAGAAGGTCCTGCAATGAGTTTTTTTACTTCGTGTTGGCTTTTGCCACAAAATGAACAATAAAGTAATTTATCGCCGTCGGCTTTAGTCGCCATTGATTATTTCCTATTAATTGGTGCTTGACTTATAGCGTGCTAAATTTTCAACTAACTTAGCACGTCTACATTGATTACGACTTTAAAAAATATAACTTTAGATAACGCTTATACCACTTCAGTTCGACTAGTAATTACTTTATCAATCATGCCATACTCGACTGATTGTTCAGCACTCATGAAGTTATCACGTTCAGTATCACGGTCAATTTCCTCAGCCGTTTTACCTGTATGGTGCGCTAAAATTGCGTTCAATTTACCACGCAAATATAAGATTTCTTTTGCATGAATTTCAATATCTGATGATTGACCTTGAAAACCGCCTGAAGGCTGATGAATCATCACACGTGAGTTAGGCAAACTAAAACGTTTATCTTTTGCACCGGCAGCCAGTAAAAATGCGCCCATACTCGCAGCTTGACCAATACATAAAGTGCTGACATCGGCTTTAATGAACTGCATGGTGTCATAAATCGACATCCCCGCAGTCACTGAGCCGCCTGGCGAGTTGATATATAGCGAAATATCTTTATCTGGATTCTCTGCTTCTAAAAACAACAACTGAGCCACCACAAGATTAGCTGACATATCATTCACTGGGCCAACTAAAAATATCACACGCTCTTTTAGCAGACGGGAGTAAATGTCATACGAACGTTCGCCACGGCCGCTCTGCTCAACCACCATTGGGATATAACCCAACCCCTGCGGATTCCATTCCTGCTGTAATTGCGACCGTTGCATATTGTTCATTTACGCATTTCCCATTAAATCATCAAATTTAACTTTTTTATCGCTTACTTTAGCTTTAGACAACACCCAAGCGACTGCGTTCTCTTCTGTTGCTAACGCTGACGGCTCGTCCAAACGCTTAGGATCAGCAAAGTACCAAGTCACTACATCCGCTGGACGTTCAAAACTTTGTGAGAACACATCAACCATTGCACGAATTTGGTCAGCGCTTGCATGTAAAGCGTTAGTGTTGATTAACTCACCTAAAATCAAACGTAACTTTGTGCTGCGTTTTGCTTGGTCTTCAAACATTGATGGTTCAAGTCTGATGTTACTTAAATCAGCACCACGTTGTTTAAGGTTTTGTTCCGTTGTTTGCATCATGCGATTGATTTCAGTGCCCAACAATACGCTAGAAATTTCAAAATCTGCATTATCAACCAATGCCTGAAACACTTGTTCTTTTAACTTTGCACTGACACGTTTAGCGACTTCTTGCTTCAAACTTTCAGTGATTTCAGCTTTCATTTTTTCAACATCGCCATCTTCAATGCCTAAGCTTTTTGCAAAATCAGCATCAATTTCAGGGTATTTAGGCTGTGAAACGCTAATGTAAGTAACATCATAACTGACTGTTTTACCAGCAAGTTGTTCTGGCGTATGATCTGCTGGATAAGCAATCTCGAATTGTTTTGAGCTACCCGCTTTGCCACCAGTTAATTGTTCATCAAAAGACTCAACACGGCCAGCCTCTCCTAACACTAAATCAATACCAGTATCACCAGTAGATTCAACTTCTTTACCATCAATCGACGCTTTAAGTGTCACATTGATGCGATCATCTTTTTTAGCAGCACGTTTAACTGGCTCATAGCTAACACGTTGCTTGACTAATACATCTAGCGTTTTCTTAACGTCAGCATCTCCAACTTCTAGCAATGGACGCTCAATTTTTATTTTCGATAAATCACCTAGATTAACTTCAGGAAACACTTCAAATGTTGCTGTGTACTCTAATACTTCAGAAGCTGCACCAAATGGTTTATGTTCGATATTAGGAT
>CAINWC010000042.1 GCA_903854305.1 uncultured Pseudomonadota bacterium
AGATGCCGTTACTAAAACCCCCAATATAAGAAGTAGCGACCTAGTTTCCGTAACAATATAGCAAAACACGAGAGAATCACATAAAAGCATAAAACAAATTACCACAAAAAATTTTAGCAGTTCTGGTAATATTACATCAGAAGTTGATAATAGGCTCGCATTTTTGGGGGAAATTGAATCGGAAAATATTATGAAGCGGCTATTAAAATAAAGCTAATGAAGTTGGACGTGGAATAAATATATTTGTGTGTTTATAATATCAGATGTCAAATTGGGGTGAGATTATGCGGTTGTACGAAATATTTCCTGATCTTAAAAATGTCATGGGTGACGCCCTTGACGCAATAACAAAGAGGGCAGATAAATCTATTAAAACGGGGCAAATTCAGAAAAAGCAAGCTAGTATATCTAAAACCAAGGATGTCCTTGCAAAAAAACAGAAACAATTATCTGACCTGAATTCAGGTCAATAGACATTGGAAGCAAAATGAACGAATTACTATATGAAACTTTCAAGGCATTGCGTGAACTTGGCATAACCAATTCAGGAAATGATTTTTCGAGAAACATGTTAGGGCGAAGTAGCCGGTATTATTCCTGGGTTATGGCCTCCGGCCATGAACCTGACCTAGGGGCGATGGTCGCGTTATATGCCCGTCTCGACGACCTCCATACATGCGCCGAGGTGGCCGGCGACATCAGGCTAGCAGCGGCGCTTGATAACATGACCACCCGGATTTGGGAGTCGATCCGTCACCGAAGTTTGACCAAGGGGCCCAACAGGCGCAAGAAGCAAAATGGCGATTATGCTTGTGCCGGTGCTGATCGCTGATACCACGGTTGCCCCTGCGGTGCCCGTGCGTGCTGAACCGTGAAGAGCATAGCGTGATAGCCCCCAAGCATGTGATCACAATGAGCGGTCACCATAGCAAGCTGGCAGGCGCCCTATAGCACGAGATACAAGAGCTGTTTAACAGAGTGTGCTAATTCAGCGAAGCGGACAAGGCTATCAGTCGTATAGTGTTGAAGGCTTATGCACTCCATCAGTTACTTACATATAATTGGGGCACGCAATGCACTGCCGCTAAGTTGCCGTAACTAAATAAAATGCGGTGATAATTTCGACTATCATGGTAAGCTTTGTGTCGCAATAACGCGACTAGATGTATGGTTTTGCGAAAATAATGCTCTTTGCTGGCGACATCACTATATTCCGGGTTGCGTTTATCAGCTCTTCATCGTAAAGTTACAGCATGTTAAATAGCGCGCTGCGCTGCTACAACATCAGATCGCAATCTTATGACGTCGGCGCTCTAATTAACTAACCATGCAACGGGCTTGTAGCCCTATAAAGGAATACGACGATGTGTAATATAATGAAGGAATTCGACATGTTACTCCCAACTGTACGGCAGGCCGACATGATCAAGCTTGCCCTTGATGATGGGTACATCTACTACCATTCTCATCGTGATATAAAGCAGTGCTGCAAGATGGGGTGGCTTAGCCTCCAGGAAGGCGGCCGGTTTTATCCCACGCTCCAGGGAAAGCTTGTTGTTGAAACACTTGCGTCAGCAAGCAGCAATGCTCAGTAATCAAAAGTAAGGTAGCGATTAAAGGGCGTGGCGCAATATGCCACGCCTTTATCGTCTTAGTATAATAGTTTAACATTAAAGGAATAACAAAATGGCAAACTTCTGTAACAACACGTTTAGCATTAGCCATGATGATCCCATCATGATAGACCGCTTCGAGAAAGCATTCAATTCAACTGGTGTATTTCAAGAGTTTATTCCAATGCCAGCAGGCCTAAAAGGCTCAGTTGCACCTTGCCGGGATGAAGCTGTGAAAGCCTCAAACATAAAAATGTATGGCGCGCCCGACTGGTATAATTGGAAAATTGATAACTGGGGTAATAAATGGGATGCAAGCAGTCGAGATGGTGATTATGGTTCAGTCGAAAGAGATAGCGACAAATTAAATGGATGGTTTATATCGGCATGGTCGCCACCAATCCAAGCATTCCTAAAACTTGGCGAGCTAGGGTTTACATATGAATTAACCTATGATGAATCCGGCCATGCATTCATTGGGACCATCTCATGGGATGGTCAAACTCTTCGCGATGATTGCTACAGCTTTGATTTTGAGCAATACAAGAAAGAGGGTCTGGATTGGAGAAATGAGATTCCAGAAGAGTTTCATGACGCTGTCGACCAGTATTATGAGGAATGGCTTGAAATGCAAGGTGATGATGAAGACGTCAAAGTTGAAACCGATCACTAACATTCAATTATCATATCATAGATTGGAAACATTGGCGAGGCGGGCAACCGTTCTCGCCTTTGTGCTATTCAATAATGATTCATTCGTGACAATCGCGCTGTCGCGCTCGTGTGTGCGTAGTTCATTTCGGCATACTAGCGTAGCCAAATTCAAATTCCCTGCAATGAGCGAGCGACGCAGGGGGGCTGTAGGGCAAGTTAGTTTAAAAGCCGTGTATTTGAGACGCAGCAAGACAACGGCATGAGCCGCGGTGTGCCCCATCTGGGAATATGAAGCAAGGACCTGTGCTGATTGATAAAGTGCGACATCCATATTTGAACTTAAAATGCTATCCGCACACAAATAAAATATTGCGAATATTCTGATGATATAATATACTATGTTTATGTTGTAGAGCGTTTCCGGCAGTCATGCTTTTAAACATTTTGATAGTATGTATAGATCAAGAGTTATTTTAGGTCGGAGTTGGGCTGGCTGACCTATTATTAAAAAGCCCATACATATTCTCTCAAATAATCAAACCGATATCCCGAGCCTGACTGCCAAGAATGGGCTCGGGATCATATTGAGAGGAATATACATTGAACAATATTATAGAGTGGACTATACCTTGGAACTACATTGAAAGCGTTCAGAGCCGCGGGATTGATATGTCGTGGTTTCCAAAGGTACATTCCTACGTACTTTATGAAGATGAAGCATTTATTATCGCAACATACTTTACAAATGTTTGGCTTCATGCGCATGAGCATAACGCAAATATCATCCCAGGAACATTCCCGTCGCGATCATACGCGGGACAAAAATTGAATATAACTCTTGGGAGATATGAAATATCACTGCAGTTCAATACCTATGAGATAGATATAGATGACAATTGGTATACTGATCAATGGCTTGCAAGCGTGGTTGATAAAGAAACAAATGACAAACTTGAGCTTAACGTAGAAAGCACTTATGATTATGAACCTGGGTATGTATCTTCAGAAAAAAGCGAAAGATTTGCTAAAGCGTTGGCAAAATTGGTTATAAGGCAATGTCAAGGCGAGTTTGGTTATCCTACGAGAAAATCATCGCAATTGAGATTGCAGGCCGCGAATGAATTGTCCAAAAGTAATAACAATATATTCACGCAATATCCTGAATGGTTCAGCAAAAACTTGTACGGAGAGCGTGGCAACGCATTACAGTATTACAAACAACAGTAATATTTGCCAATCCAGTATATATAATGAGCTTGATTTTTATAGTTTCTATTTTTTAACATAAACAAAGGAATTTATAATGAAAAATGAAAGGTTTGAGTACGCACTAAAAATGGGGCATTTGAATATGGTAAAAAATAATCTTGGCGATGCCCTTACATCTCGCAACGCGCGGCGCATCGCAAAGAAAGGTGTCAACAACGGTAGGCATCGCAAGGAAATTGAGTTGGTTACAATTCAAGAAGGGGATGCAATTGACACTCGATTGAAATGTGCTATATCTCATGCCAATACCTAAAGGCAGCGCGCTTGATATTTCCACGGGCTGATAGTTTGAATTTGGCATAGGGCGAGGCGGGCAACCGTTCTCGCCCTTATTCTGATTATGGTGCAGATGATAATGGCGCTACCGGTTGCGACAGGTACGTGCCAACAATCTGAACCTCCCATTCAGTTTCTTATTGATCAAAGCCTCCCATGCAGTAGGATTAAGATAAGTATACAAAACAATAGGAGGCTTTGATGTCGCAAAATTACCTAAAAGATAACTGCAATCGGATTCTCGGATGGACGTCCATGGTAAATGGCCGAGAGTATGCTTATGATAAGCACGGCCATATGCTTGGATCATATCTAAATAATACGAACTCCAGCTTTGATGTATGCGGCAGACTTCTTGGCAGCGGGAACCTTATGTCCTTTCTCGTGATGAAGTCAGCGGCTACTGGCGATTCTTTGAGGCGGTGAGCGAGCCCAGTTGCCGCCGGCAGCGTCTCGGTGTAGTCAGGTCCATCATTCAATCACCCCGACGAGCACCGCCATGAACAAGGCCGACCTGATCGCCGCCATC
>CAINWC010000043.1 GCA_903854305.1 uncultured Pseudomonadota bacterium
CCTGGGTAATTTTAAACGCGCGCCAACATTCATCAGCCGTAGTTTCAGTGTCTTCTATCGTGTCATGCAGTAATGCCGCACATATCACTTTGGCGTTGGTTATTTTGCCTTCATTGCACAAAACATTCGCTAAGCTAATCGGATGGTTGATATACGGCGATGCGTTATTGTCTTTACGTCTCTGGTCGCGGTGCTTGTGAGAAGAAAACTCCAATGCAGTTAATATCAATGCAAGGTCTTTAGATTTTATTGTCATAATGCGCCTCAGTTACGTATGTGTTTAAATATCGCTAATGTTAGAGAGTAACATGTATGTATAAGATATTTAAAAAGGCAATCATGCGTTTAATCGGCAATATTCTTTGGTTTATTTTAGGTGGCGCTGTCATGGGCATTGGCTGGTGGATTGCCGGTTTATTGGCATACCTATCAATCATTGGCATCCCATGGGGTAAAGCCTGCTTTGTGATTGGACAGTTTGCTTTCATGCCTTTTGGCAAAGAGGCTGTTAGTCGCACCTACATAAATGCCAAAGATGATATTGGGACCGGTGCACTAGGTACGCTTGGCAATGTGATTTGGTTTATCTTTGCCGGCGTCTGGCTGGCGATTGGACATTTGCTATCAGCGTTACTGTGTTTCATTACCATTATTGGTATTCCTTTTGGCATTCAGCACCTAAAGCTTGCAGGCCTTGCTGTTGCGCCAATTGGTAAATCGATTGTTGATAAGTGGTAGATAGCTTGATTTTTATTAAAGGTATGAGTTTGGATCAGTTTTTGCAAGGCTTCATTTTGGTTACTGGTATTGCAGGTCAGGTATTAGTCGCACATCGCAACTTAAAGGGTTTCTATTGGTGGTTGGCGTGCAATGTCGCAGCACTTACGGTGTCAGTATGGAGTCATCTATATGGCATGGCAGCTTTATATGTATTTTATTCCGTCATGTGCTTCTATTCAATTTGGAAATGGCAAAAGCTTGATGAGATTAAAGTAGATGTTTAATTAAGGTATACAGTCATCGATAGGCTATTCGTTCGCTACCCATTGCGGCACCTCAATATACGCCAAAAAAACTAAGGTTTAACACCAAATCTTAAAACAAGATCTTCTCTATAAATATCGAGCACCCATTTTGACTTGTTAATTAAAGCGTCATAATCATTCATTAATGTATTAAGTGTTTTGACATTGTTTGTTGCTTTACTAAGCTGTGAACTTACAAGCTCTTTTCTTAGGAACACTTGTGATTCAACTAATAGACGATAGCTTGTCAAATGAGACATTACAGCCGCATGAAAATCATTGAGCTCATAGGTGTCTTTTATATCATTTGTTTTAAAAATGAATGCCAAAGAGCGTTCATCAAACAAATTTCCATGGTCACTTTTAGGCACAAAGTTAGTGATAAGGGTTAATTGGTCATATCCTTCAAATAAGCACTTTACTAACTCGCTCATCAACTTGTAGTTTTTATGCGTAGCGTTACTCATAACCTCTGCATTGATGTCTATCATATGCACATCATGTGCCTTGAATAGCTTTTTCACGTTGATCTGAAAATCATGTGAATATATCAACAGGCTTCTACTCATTTGCTACCCCATGTGGTACATGACCTGTGGCAACATGCTGGCGTGCGGAATCGCAATGTTTTTGTTGATCATCAAAGAATATATCTGCTCCAAATGCCTTAAGAAATACTCCTTTGTCCTTTCCGCCAAGGAATAAGGCCTCATCAATACGAATGTTCCATGCGCGCAAGGTACGGATGACACGCTCATGTGAAGGCGCTGCACGCGCTGTAATGAGCGCGGTGCGGATTGGTGACTTATCTGCTGGGTATTCCAATTGAATCTGATGCAGCATTGCAAGGAAGTTCTTGAATGGGCCACCTAACATAGGTTGCTTAGCCGCCAATACTTCATTGCCATTAAAAGCTTCAAGTC
>CAINWC010000044.1 GCA_903854305.1 uncultured Pseudomonadota bacterium
AGGGAGCCCTTGATCCCATAGTCAAAACCCTTCGAGTTGAAGGGCGCATACGTTGAAGCCGCGATCACGTTGGGCGCGTTGGTTTGATGACATGAAATCATTTTCTGTCATTTCGACGAAGGTCGGAATCTAGCGGCTTTGAATTTTAGATTGATGCGTATTGGCTATTGGTCGCTTTCGCGCGACTGGCGAGTTACCTTCTTTTGCTTAGCAAAAAAAGGTAACCAAAGAAAAGGCTACCCCTGTCACTTTTCCTTGCCTTACTCGTCTTAATGGCCGGCAATCGGTAACCGCAAAGGTCATCCCCAGCATTACGAATTGCTAAAGCAATTGTTCTGATGTGAAAACGCGCTTCGCTCAAACAACCGCTTCCAACCTCCATTAAGACTGCGCTACTCGGTGCGACAGCAGGAGATTGGGGAGGTGGTGAGTATTAGCGAGTAAGGTGTGCAAAATGGGTTTATTTGCACACCAAATCAAGCAAGCTATTTCAACGATGCAAAAATGTTAGCCTTAATTGTTTCAAGCTCGCCCAAGCCATTTATTTTCACATGTTTCGGCGCGCCAACTGCACCGCTTTTTGCCCAACTGCCATAATATTCAACTAGCGGTTCTGTTTGGTCGTGGTATTCAACTAAGCGTTTGTTCACTACATCTGGCGCTTCGTCCGCGCGTTGTACTAGGTCATCGCCCGTGATGTCGTCTTTGCCTTCCACTTTTGGTGGGTTGAATTTTACGTGGTAGGTACGGCCGCTAGCTGGGTGGCTACGACGGCCTGTCATGCGCTCCATAATCGCGCTGTCTGGTACGTCGATTTCTACTACGTAATCAATCGTTACGCCTGCATTTTTCATCGCTTCAGCTTGTGGAATGGTGCGTGGAAAACCGTCGAATAAGAAGCCGTTTGCACAATCTGCTTCTTTAATGCGCTCGTTTACCATGCCGATAATCACTGCATCTGGCACTAAACCGCCGCTATCCATAAAGCTTTTTGCTTCTAAGCCTAACGGTGTGCCAGCTTTCACTGCTGCACGTAGCATGTCGCCAGTAGAGATTTGCGGGATGTTAAAGTGTTGTTTGATAAAGGTGGCTTGTGTGCCTTTACCAGCGCCAGGAGCGCCTAAAAGAATGATACGCATAGTGTTAGACCTTGAAAGAAATTAAAGTTAAAATTGTTAAAAATTCGGAATAATTATATCAGTCGATAAATGAGTTGCGTGTAGGCTGTTTTGTTAGGCCTGTGTCAGATAATTACTAATGCGTACAAAGTCCTCTACGCTTAAATTCTCCGCACGTAATTGTGAATTGATATTTAGTTTTGTAAAGCCATCGTCTTCTAGCAAGCCTTTAAGCGTGTTGCGTAAGGTTTTACGGCGCTGACCAAAGGCAGCTAATACCACTTTTGCAAAAAATGCTTCATCGTTTGCAATGAAAGGCAGCATAGCGTGAGGCACGCATCGCACAAAGGCGGACTCAACTTTAGGTGCCGGCTCAAACGCTTCGGGTGGCACGGTGATCAAGTAGTCCATTTTTAATTTGTATTGCAACATGACGCTTAAGCGCCCATAAGCAGGCGTTGACGGGTCTGCGACCATGCGCTCGACCACTTCTTTTTGCAGCATAAAGTGCATGTCGGTAATGTGTGAAACATTATCGAGCAGATGAAACAGAATCGGCGTTGAAATGTTGTAAGGTAAATTACCGGTAACGCGCAGATTTTTACCTAAGCTGGTAAAGTCAAACTTCAGTGCATCGGCGTTATGGATGTTAATGGCGTTGTTGGCATAAGCTGGCTTGTTGTACTCAGTTTGCATCCAAGCAATGATGTCGCGATCAACTTCTACGACATGTAACAGCTTTAATCTTTGCAATAATGGCTTGGTGAGCGCGCCTAAGCCCGGGCCAATTTCAACCATGAGGTCGTCCATCTTGGGTGAAATAGCTTCTACCAAGCTGGCGATTACGCCTTGGTCTGTCAGGAAGTTTTGGCCGAAGCGTTTTTTTGCGATGTGTTTCATTAGGTTAAAGCACTTTTTAGTTTGTTATTCGCCAGCAAAATTGCTAAATCGATTGCCGCTAGCATGCTGCCAATTTCGATATTGCCCTTACCCGCTAAATCTAGTGCGGTGCCATGATCCACCGAGGTGCGAATGATAGGCAAGCCCAGCGTGACATTGACGCCTTCGCCAAAACTGGCATGCTTGAGTACGGGTAAGCCTTGGTCGTGGTACATGGCGAGCACCGCATCAGCTTTGCTTAAGTGATGTTTCGCAAATAAGGTGTCGGCTGGCAGCGCGCCTATCAGGTTCATGCCTTCAGCACGTAGTTTTTCTAATACAGGGTTGATGACATCAATTTCTTCACGGCCTAGGTAACCATCTTCACCTGCGTGGGGGTTTAATCCCGACACTAAAATGCGCGGGTTTGTTAATCCAAACTTATCTACTAAATCATGATGCAAAATACGAATGGTAGTTTCAAGGCTGCTACGTGTAATCGCGGCTGGTACATCTTTAAGCGCCAAATGAGTGGTGGCAAGCGCAACACGCATGCCACCGCCAACCAGCATCATTACCACTTGTGGCGTATTGGTCAGTTCGGCTAAAAATTCGGTATGACCGCTAAAGGCGATGCCAGCATCGTTAATAATGCCTTTGTGTACAGGCGCGGTTACCATGGCATTGAACTCATGGCTTACACAGCCTAATCCCGCTGTGGTTAGAGTATTAAGTACATATTGGCTGTTTTGTGCATTGAGGCTACCAGCAGTAACGGCATTATTGGTAGGACTATGTAAAACTGTTAATGCTCCATCGCCAATATGTTGTTGTGTTGAGCCTTCAATATAAGGTTTTATTTGTACCGCTAATTTTAGCTGAGTAGCACGCGCTTTAAGCATGTCAACATCGGTAATAACCACTATTTTGGCGCTAAGCGGCTTGTGCGCTAACATGACGCACAAATCGGGCCCTATGCCCGCAGGTTCACCTGCGGTAATAGCGATGCAAGGTAATGTAGTGCTCACGCGGATACTATTTTTTGATTGAAAACCGATTAAAACTTGTCTTCAAGTTTTAGCTCTACAAACGCACGGTCGCGCAATTCACGCACCCAGTCTTGATAAGCCTCATCTGCTTTTCTGGTGCGAATTTCTTGCCGCGCTTTTAAGCGAGCCGCGTCTTTGCTCATATCTTGTTTGCGGCGTTCAATCACTTGAATAATATGCCAGCCGAACTGACTGCGAACAGGCGCGCTGATTTGATTATCTTTAAGCTCGCTCATAGCCTTTTCAAACTGAGGCACGGTGTCGCCAGGATTCACCCAGCCTAAATCCCCGCCATTTGATGCTGTGGTATCTTCAGAATATTGGCGTGCGAGCACTTCAAATTTTTCACCATTGTCTAAGCGCTCTTTAATGCCATCCATTTTTTGTTTAGCCTCTTTTTCAGTCATGACTTCTGACAGTTTAATGAGGATATGACGTGCATGCGTTTGCTCAATCACCAATGGAGAGCTGCCACCACGCTTATTCGTGAGTTTAAGTAGATGAAAGCCATTCGGGCTACGTAAAGGTTGTGACAGATCACCCACTTGCATGGCTTTTAATGCGTCTAAAAATAAAGCAGGCATTTGTGAGCCGCTTTTCCAGCCTAAGTTTCCACCTTCTAAGGCATTAGGCGCATCTGAAAAACTTGCAGATACTTTGGCAAAGCTGGTGCCAGCTTTTAGTGCTTTAATCGCCTCATCAACTTTTGTCTTAGCTTTTTGTATATCTTCTGTTGCACCTTCTTCTGGTGTACGAATTAAAATATGCGATATTTCAAATTCATCTTGGCTTTCATTGTTGGCCGCTTGGGTAGTTAAATAATTGTCAATTTCAGACTCGCTCACCGTGACGCGACTATCCACTTCACGCTCACGTAGTCGCGCTATGGTGATTTCGCTACGAATGTCAGCCCTGAACTTACTCATACTTACGCCATCTTTAGCTAAAGCCTCGCCGAACTCAGTGAGTGACATTTGATTTTGTTCTGCGATGCGCTCTATCGTTTTATCGAGTTGATTGTCATCGATCTTAAGGCCGGTTTGAGCTGCGTATTGCAATTGCAGTGTGTCTGAAATCAGGCGTTCTAAGATTTGTTTACGTAGAATATTTTCTGCAGGTAATTCGGTACCTTGCTTTTTGAATTGTGCGGTCACTGTGCGAATACGGTCTGCCAGTTCTTGTTCAGTGACCACAGTTTGATCGACGATCGCGACGATGCGGTCTATTTTAACGATTTCTGCGGCCTGAGCCGTAAAGTTGCCAATTGGTATATATGCTAATGTAAATGTCGCACATACTAATAAAAAGTGTTTTAAATTGCGCAAAATAGATACCCGTAATTAAGGTTGTGAATCAGTGTCAGGAGTGAGGCCGGTGGTGGCGTATCCTGGAATACTACGTTTGATAATACTCAGCGGATTTGTGCCTATTGAGGCAATTCCACCTAACTCAAGTTGAAAAAATAGAGCGTAGTTAGCGCTGGCTGTCGCAGTACTTACGCGCTGAATAACGGATCTGGTTTTCCAACATCCAGCATTATATTCTATCCCAGCTAACGATTCGATGATTTGCTTATCTTGTAATGAATAGTTGACGCGCCCAACACCGTACCATCCTTGACCCAAAGGCCACTGTCCATTGATATCAAACTGATTGATACCATTACTTACTAGACCAGCTGCGGCTGAATTACGCAGGTAACTGTAGCTTAGATTAAATGCTTTGCCCGGTTCAGGGTTGTAGCGGCTGGAAATCGTAGTGCGCACCGCGTTTGAGTCCACTGTATTGTATTGCCAATAAGTGTCTACTCTCCAGTTAGATCTTAAGCTGGCACTGAGCCCCGCAATAATATCGGAGCTGTTGGCTTGGCTTAACGTGGCGCCTGGCAAGGCGACTTTTTGATCAGTAAAATAATAGCGTTGACCAATTGAGGCTGATAGCCGCTGAATACTCGTGTCAGTTTCTATTAAGCGAGTTGTTAATGCTAAGCTGACTTGATTGGCATTATTGATGAGATCATTACCTGTGAACTGGTTTTCACGGAACATGCTGCCAAAATTCAAATCGGCTAAGCCCGTATCAAACAGAGGAATATTGGATTGATTCTTATAAGGAATATAAACGTAAAACATTCTAGGCTCTATCGTTTGTGAGTAACCTCTATTGGCCACTTTAAAGTCACGGTCAAAAAACAAGCCGCTATCAATGCTGAATATTGGAAGCGTACGTTGTTGAGATTCTAGATTATTGGCAATGTTACTTAGGCTGTAATTGGTGTAATTAATGCCAAACTTTGGTGTGATATAACCATAGGGTTTAGTCATGGGCAAACTGATGCTTGGGTATATTGTAACTCTGTTGCCTGTGGGCATAACGGGCGCATTTTTGTTGGCATCAAAGGCAACAAATTGGGTATATAAGTTTGCGTTAACATCGCCAAAATAGTCATTTCCCGTAAGTGTCAGTTGAGGTAAGCGCTCATAAGGATAGGTCAAGTTATCTAGGGTTTGGAATTTTTGTGCGAGTGCATTAAAGTGCCAAGTATCATTATTGTAGCCAACATTAAATTGTTGTGGCAGGATAATTTGGCTGGTCGTTACAATGCGGGTTGATAAATCGGAAAAGTATTGATTATCCGATACTTTTTCAAGGGCATACCCTGCGGACCATCCGTTGGAAAAGGTTTGTTGGTGTTTGAAATTGGCATAATAACGTGTTTGACTGGTTTGACTATCGTTAGGCAAGTATTCTAAATCATCTTTACCAGAAAACGTGTCGCCTAAATATCTGAAATCACCTTGTAGTTGTATGCCGCGCTTACTCATTTCACGCGTTGTGAGTGTCGCGTCCATATTCGGCGCAATGTTCCAATAAAATGGTACTGATACATCAAGGCCAGTTTTAGTGGAGGTGCCAAAAGTTGGTGCAAGTAAACCGCTTTTACGTTGCCCCCCATATGAAAAACTAATCCATGGTGTGTAAAGTAAGGGTATTTTCTTGAATTCAATGTAGGCATTTTTACCAACACCTGACTCAGTGAAATTGTTGAGAGCTAGTTCTTTTGCTTTAATGTACCAATCATCTACGCCGGCTGCACAGGTGGTATAACGTGCATTTTCCAAACGCTTTTTGTCTTGACCTTCAAAAAATATAGTTGTTGCATCGCCACGAGATTGAGGCGGGATGGTACTCGCTGTTGTTGAGTTGGCGTCCGAAATATCTAGCGTCTCATTACTTTGCGAGGCTAAGTTTTTTGTAGCATTTTTAGTGGCTAGAAGTGATTCTTCGCTACTGTTTTTTTGATCTTGCAAGGTACCTAATTTTTCAGACGAAATTTCTGAACGATTTTTCAATTGGAGTGCGTTAGGTTGGGTGATAATAATAGAGGCATCCCGCATCTCGCCAATACTTTCAGATAACTGCATGTGCAGCTCTGGCCCAGTTAAGGTTGCGTTACCTAGTTCAATGCGCGCATTGCCTGATACATGCAAAGTATCATTTTGGACATCGTAGTCAATGTCATCGCCCAGTATGGTTTGTTTGCCACGGCTAATAGAGGCGTTGCCAATGACGTGCATTCGTCTATCTAGATGCAACTCAAGTTTATCGCCATCAATCACAATGGAGTCGCTAGTCACTTCATTGCTTGGCTGGTCGCTAGTTGATGGTGCCACCTCATTTGTTATTCCTTCAGTTTCAGCTTGCGCGCGCAAGCTAAAGGCTAAAATGACAGCAGTAAAGCCTGTTAAAAAACGGCTTTTTAGCATGTAATTTGCACTGAAATGAATAGCGTGATGAATGATGGAATGGAGGACACGATTATATAGGCAGACGGTTTTATTTTATCAGTGATAAAATCTCATAAATTGGGCTTTTTGGCAATCAATAAATCGTATTTCAGCCTGTTGATAGCATAATTTTCATAGAAAACTAAACCTTGTAACAGTGCGTAAATGATAGAAAAAATATTTTATAACATTGGATCGATAGTCGTGGATGATAGACAACAACAACTAGAAAATTGGTTAGCAACCGTATTGCAGCAGATCACTTTTACCTTAACAATTGCATCCGCCGATGCGAGTTTCAGGCGTTATTTTAGAGTGCATCTTGCTCGCCCATATTTAGGACAAAGCACTTTAATCGCAATGGATGCACCTCCGCCGCAAGAAGATTGCGCGCCCTTTGTTCACGTGGCAAAGTTGTTTCTGGAGTCCGGTGTTAACGTGCCACAAGTTCTCGCACAAGATTTAACGCATGGCTTTTTGCTGTTAAGTGATTTTGGTAACGATACTTATTTAACGCAACTTAATGCACAAAGCGCACCCAGATTGTATCAAGATGCCACTAACGCGCTCATTAAAATGCAGCTCGCCAGCAAGCCACAAGTCTTGCCCGCTTATGATGAAGCCTTGCTCACGCGGGAAATGCAGTTGTTCCCAGATTGGTATGTGGCTAAACACTTAAGTGCCACCTTAAATCCTGAGCAACAAGCGGTATTAAATAATACCTTTGCTGTGTTGAATCAAAACATATTGGCGCAAGCGCAAGTTTATGTGCACCGTGATTTTCATTCACGTAACCTAATGTTTACGCAAGAAAGTAACCCTGGCATTTTAGATTTCCAAGATGCCGTATACGGTGCCATTACCTATGATTTAGTGTCATTGTTAAAAGACGCTTATATTAGCTGGGAAGAAGAGCAGATTATCGATTGGGCCGTGCGCTATTGGCAACCAGCTAAAAAAGCAGGCTTGCCAGTACCTGATGACTTTAGTGAGTTCTACCGTGATTTTGAGTGGATGGGCGCGCAACGGCACATTAAAGTGCTGGGTATTTTTGCAAGGCTTAGTCATAGGGATGGCAAAGATGGCTACCTTAAAGATATGCCATTGGTGATGACTCACTTACGCAAAGTGTGTGAACGTTATGTTGAATTGAGGCCAATGTTGAGGTTGCTGAATCAGCTGGAAAATGTTAAGCCAAAAGAAGGATTTACGTTTTAATGAAGGCGATGATACTGGCAGCAGGACGTGGTGAGCGCATGCGCCCATTGACTGATTCGACGCCGAAACCGCTGTTAAAAGCAGGTGGAAAGCCGTTGATTGTTTGGCATTTAGAGCGTTTGGCTAAAGCAGGTTTTAATGAGGTGATCATCAATCACGCGCATTTAGGTGAGCAGATTGAGCAAGTGCTAGGTGATGGTAGCCAATGGGGTGTGCATATTCAATATAGTGCTGAAAAAGTCGCGCTAGAAACAGCGGGTGGAATTGCTAATGCCTTGCATTTATTGGGTAATGCGCCGTTTTTAGTGGTGAATGGCGATACTTTTACTGCGCTTGATTTTTCGCCTTTAAAAGCGGTGTTGCAACCAAATCATCTTGCGCATCTGGTGTTAGTGAATAATCCGCCACAGCATGCTGAGGGTGACTTTGTATTTGAAGATGGCCAATTAAAGAATGTGGGTGTGCGTAAACTCACTTTTTCAGGCGTTGGCGTTTATCACCCAGAGTTATTTGCCCATATTGCAAAAGGTGAGCCTGCCAGATTAGCGCCCTTGTTACGTCATGCGATTGACAATAATCGCGCTACTGCACAGTATTATCAGGGAGTTTGGCACGATATTGGCACGCCAGAACGATTGGATAATTTAGATCAATTACTTAAAAATAACACGCTAGAACGCTATGTTTAATCAAAATGAATTTCAGCAACGTCGTCGCCAACTCTTGAAAAAAATGGGGGCTGGCGTTGCAATTATCCCCACTGCACCTGAGTTGATTCGCAACCGTGATAGTCACTACCCGTACCGTTTTGATAGTTACTTTTATTACCTAACAGGCTTTAAAGAGCCTGAGTCAGTGGTGGTGTTGGTGGCTGGCGAGCAAGCAAAATTCATACTTTTTTGTCGCGATAAAGATATGGAACGCGAAATCTGGGATGGTTTTCGTTACGGCGCAGATGCGGCACGTGAGACGTTTGGTTTTGATGAAGCCTATTCAATTAACGAGCTAGATGCTGTTTTATTGAAGTTGCTGGCGAATCAGCCTAAGTTATATTTTAGCTTAGGCGAAAGCGCTGCCTGGGATGCGCGCGTGACAGGTTGGATGAATACCTTGCGTGCCCAAGCGCGTAGCGGTGTCAGTGTGCCTGACGATATTAGCGACGTTCGTAAACTTGTAGATGAAATGCGGCTGTATAAATCGCCTTTTGAGCAAGCGATTATGCGTCAATCCGCCAATATTGCGGCGGCGGCGCATAACAGAGCGATACAGTTTGCTAAACCGAATATGATGGAATACGAAATTGAGGCGGAGTTTTTACACGAGTTTTACCGCAAAGGTGCGCAAGCGCCTGCTTACACCAGTATCGTTGCCGGCGGTGCCAATGCTTGCACGCTGCATTACAACGCAAATAACTGTGTGTTGAATGATGGCGATTTATTGCTGATTGATGCTGGCTGTGAGTTGGATGGTTATGCGTCAGATATTACGCGTACATTTCCTGTAAATGGGAAGTTCAGTGCAGCGCAAAAAGAGGTGTATGAGTTAGTGCTGGCCTCGCAGGCCGCGGCCATTGCCCAAGTGAGTACGGCAAACCATTGGAATGCACCGCATGATGCTGCGCTGGACGTATTGATACAAGGTTTTATTGATTTAAAACTTTGCAAAGGTAGCAAAGATGCGGTGTTGGAAAGTGGCGACTACAGACAGTTTTACATGCATCGCACTGGGCATTGGCTGGGTTTAGATGTGCATGATGCTGGCGAGTATAAAGACACTAAATCTAAAGACAAGCCAGATAATTGGCGCATGCTGGAGCAAGGCATGGTACTCACCGTTGAGCCTGGCTGCTATATTCGCCCCGCAGATAATGTGCCGAAAGCGTTTTGGAACATTGGTATTCGTATTGAAGATGATGTGCTGGTTACGCAAAATGGTTGTGAAGTGTTGACGGCCAGTGCGGTTAAAAGCGTGCCTGACATTGAAGCCTTAATGAAGCACTAAATGAGCGAAGCTATCATCATCGTGGGCGGTGGGCCAGTGGGTGCGACCTTAGCGCTATTGCTGGCCAAGCAAGGCATGGTCATTACCGTGCTTGAGGCGCGTAAACAAGGCGCTGCCTATAGTGAAAGCCGTGCGTTGGCGTTATCTTATGGCAGCAGGCGTATTCTTGAAAAGCTAGGTGTTTGGGATGCTCTGGCGACAAGCGCTACGGCAATTAACACGATTCATGTGTCACAAAAAGGGAGTATTGGCCGCTCACAATTACATGCGCGTGATTACCAGCAAGAGGCACTTGGTTATGTGTTGTCTTATGGTGCGTTAAGTGAGGCGTTAGATCATGCGCTCAGACAGCAGTCCACCGTCAATTTGATATTCGAAGCCAGCGCCGAGACGATTAATCACACAGAAAATCACGCCAGCGTTACTTATCGGCATCATGGTGAATTACTTACTCTCGATAGCGCCTTGGTCGTACTTGCCGATGGCGGGCGAAGTCTAGATGAAATTGTCGGGCTGACTAAAGAGACTAAAGAATACGGGCACGATGCGCTCATTACTAAAGTGCGTGCAGAGCTGCCACATAATAATATTGCCTATGAGCGTTTTACCGCAAACGGCCCGATGGCGTTGTTGCCCAATGGAGAACGAGATTTTTCATTAGTTTGGACCGGTAAAAAAGAATACATATCGCCATTGCTCACATTGAGCGACGCAGAGTTTTTAGCGCAATTTCATCAACAGTTCGGTGATCGGGTAGGGCAGTTTTTAAGCGTAGAAAAACGCATGACTTTTCCGTTAAAACTATCGCAGTTAAAGACTTTGGATGTAGCGCATTTAGTCGTTATCGGTAACGCGGCACAAACCATGCACCCGGTAGCCGGACAGGGTTTTAATGTGGGCTTGCGTGATGCGGAGTCATTAGCGCAGTGTATCGTCTCATCAGCTGTGGCAACATTGGGTAGCGCACAAATGCTGGCGACTTATCAGGCAAGCCGCAAATCAGATACCAAAGGTGGTTTGTTGTTCACGGACTTTTTAGTGAATATCTTTTCAAATGATATTGTGGGTGTATCCGGTTTAAGAAGCGCTGGATTGGGCTTGTTTGATGTCATCAAACCTATTAAAAAACATTTGGTGAAAAAAATGAGTTTCGGTAAATGAATAATCTGAGTTTTTGTCAATGAGTAACGACGTTTTATATGCTGATGTTGCTATCGTCGGTGCCGGATTGGTGGGTTTATCCGCAGCGGTAGCTTTGCATCAAGCCGGTTTTTCCGTGGTGCTGGTCGATAGTAAACATCCCGCTAAAGCTGACAGCCTTGATGGCGCTTGGGACAGCAGAATCTATGCAATCAGCCCCAAAAACGCACAGTGGTTAAACCGCTTGGGCGCTTGGCCATTATTGAATCCAGCGCGTATTGGCGAAATGCAAACCATGGAGATATTTAGCGACAATACTCAGGCGCCAATGACTCTGCTGGCAAGTGACGCGAATGCAGATAATTTAGGCTTTATAGTCGAAGCCAATGCGTTGATGCAAGCGTTGCTAAGGCAGGTCGTGACTTTAGGAATTCAGACTTTATTTGATACTCCTTGTGAGGCTGTGAGCAGCACGTCAAGCCGGGCGACATTGCGGTTTGCAAATAACAAAACCTTGGAAAGTTCGCTGCTATTAGCTGCTGATGGCAGTCACTCCTGGGTGCGCCAACAGCTCAATATGCCTATGCAACAAAAATCGTATGATCAAACTGCAATCGTGGCAAACTTTAAAGTTGAAATGCCGCATAGGAATATCGCAAGGCAATGGTTTTCACTGGATATAGAAGGCCATAATAGTATTTTAGCTTGGCTGCCGTTGCCAGATGATACGATCTCTATTGTGTGGTCTGTGTCAACTAAACATGCTAATGCATTGTTATTGCTAAGCGATGATGAGTTTACAAGCCAAGTGATGGCTGCAGGAGCTGCGGTGTTAGGTGCGTTAACTCTCATCAGTTCGGCGGCGGCTTTCCCCTTAAGCTTACAAAAAACCAGTACACCAGTACAAGATTGTGTAGTGCTAGTCGGCGATGCCGCCCATCAAGTACACCCAATGGCCGGGCAGGGAGTGAACTTAGGTTTTAGAGATATTGTGGATCTAGTCGAAGTATTGAAAGCGAAAGGTCAATATCAGACTTTGAATGATAGCAGTTTGCTAAAACGCTATACGCGCCTTAGAAACGCCGATTTATTGAATATGTTATTACTCACAGATGGTCTTTATCATTTATTTGAAAATAAGAATAAGCTGGTGCAGAATGTAAGGAATTGGGGTTTGTCTGTGACAAATCATCAATCGATTAAAAAAATTCTGGTTGAAAATGCCATCTCGATTTAATGAAATATATTATGATGAACGCGCTAAGTTGTATTGCAATTAAACAAAATCACATTAATTAAGGAAATCCATGTTTAAGAAATTAGTCAGCTTTACATTGTTAAGTGCATTTGCAACGATTGCAATGGCAGACGAAGCCAGCGTTAAAAAAGCCGTAGAAGCAGCTAATCCAAAATTTAAGATAGAAAGTGTCACCAAAACTGCATATGCCGGCTTATATGAAGTATTTATGGGCGGACAAATCATTTACACCGATGAGAAAATGACTTTTTTGATTGCTGAAGGCCGGTTGGTTGATCCGAAAACTAAAAAAGACATCACTGGTGAGCGCATGGAAGAGCTGACGAAAATTGATTTTTCAAGCCTTCCACTTGATCAAGCCATTAAAGTGGTTAAAGGCAATGGTAGTCGCAAGTTAGTCGTGTTCTCAGATGTCGATTGCCCTTATTGTAAACGCTTAGAGCAAAATGAGTTGACGAATATTACCGATGTAACCATCTATACTTTTTTATATCCAATTGCCCAATTGCATCCAGATTCTGCTAATAAGTCTAAATCAATTTGGTGTGCTAGCAATCGTGTGAAAGCATGGGAAGATTGGATTTTGAATAATCAATTACCTAAAACAACCGGTAATTGTGAAGTGCCGTTAGAGAGAATTGGTGAGTTGGCCAGAAAAATTGGGGTGACGAGCACGCCTACTTTGATTTTTGCGGATGGAAAAAGTATGTTGGGTGCGCAACCTTATAAAGAAATTGAACGTGCTATGGTTTCTGCTAAAAAATAAACCGTTAAATTAAAACCTTGATTCTTAGACTGAGAAAATAACCTTATAAAAAAAGCGACCTAACGGTCGCTTTTTTTATACATACCATTTCTGTGCATTAGTGTTTTTCTAAACAACAGAACCCATCTTGAATATTGGTAGATACATCGCGACGACTAATCCGCCAATTAGAACACCAAGTACCACCATGATGACTGGTTCCATCAAGCTGGCTAGCGCATCTACTGCATCGTCTACTTCAGCCTCAAAAAAGTCAGCCACTTTACTTAGCATAGAGTCTAAGGCGCCAGACTCCTCACCAATTGAGGTCATCTGTAATACCATGTTTGGGAAAACGTCTGCATTTTGCATGGCGACGGTTAAGCTGGTACCCGTGCTGATTTCGCTCTGTATTTTTTTAGTGGCATCATAATATACGCGATTTCCAGCGGCGCCTGCAACTGAATCTAAAGCTTCTACTAGAGGCACACCAGCAGAAAACATGGTCGCTAAAGTACGTGACCATCGCGCAATGGTCGCTTTTCGTACCAAGGGGCCAAATACGGGTATTTTAAGTATTAATCTGTCCATGGTGGCTTGCATGGATAATGACCGTTTCCATGTATAAAAGAAAAACCATAAACCACCGCCAATCGCACCGAATATTGCCCACCACCATTTAACAAATATTTCAGAAATAGCCATGACAATGAGCGTAGGTGCAGGTAATTCAGCGCCAAAACCATCGAATAACTCTTTAAAGGCCGGAATTACGAAAATCATAATAACGGCAACGATTACGAAGGCTACGACAATAATTGATATTGGGTAAAATAGCGCAGATTTGATTTTCGATTTAATCGCTTGGATTTTTTCTTTGTAAGTCGCTAAACGGTCTAGCAGCGTATCTAAAATACCTGCTTGCTCACCAGCGCCTATTAAATTACAGAAAAGGGTATCGAAATAAAGTGGATATTTACGGAATGCGGCGCTCATACTACTGCCCGTTTCTACATCGGATTTAATGTCCATCAATAGCTTGGCTACAGCTGGATTGCTATGGCCTTTGCCAACAATATCAAATGACATTAATAGCGGCACCCCCGCTTTCATCATGGTGGCTAGTTGTCGAGTAAATAGCGTAATGTCTTTATCTGAGATACTACCTTTACTTACAAAGCTACTCTGCTTTTTAACTTTTGTAACAGTAATGCCTTGGCGACGTAAAGTGGCGTTAACGAAAGAATCACCCGTTGCCCTCATCTCGCCTTTAATATTTTTACCTTTTTTGTCTTTACCTTCCCACGAGTAGGTCACCTCTTTTGTGGCTTTAGCATTAACCGCCATGTGCGCTCCCTGTAATTATTGGCATTTTATTTCAACTTGACTATTCATTGGTACAAGCTTCTACCTCTTCGATCGAGGTTAGTCCTTGTTTTACTTTGAGAAGACCTGATTGTCGTAAATCTTTCACACCTTCTAGTTTTGCTTGGTCGGCAATGTCGTGCGCAGTGCCACTTTTCATAATGATGCGACTGATTGCATCGGTGATAGGCATTACTTGATAAATACCTACTCGCCCTTTATAGCCATTGTTACACAACTCACAACCATCTTCTTTGGGGCCATATAGCTGCCAAGTGCCATCTAAATCTTCTTCTGTGAAACCTACGCCCAGTAGTGCCTCTTTGGGAACGTCCAGAGGTACTTTGCAGCTTTTACATAAGCGCCGCGCAAGACGTTGTGCCGTAATGAGCGAAACCGCGGAGGCAATATTGAAGGGCGCGACGCCCATGTTAAGCAAGCGTGTTAGGGTGGATGGTGCATCATTGGTATGCAACGTTGACAGTACCATATGGCCTGTTGAGGCCGCTTTAATTGCCATATCGGCGGTTTCTAAATCTCGAATTTCACCGATCATGATAATGTCAGGATCTTGTCGTAAAAATGATTTTAAAGCAGCCGCAAATGTCAGCCCTTGCTTATCATTCACGTTTACTTGATTAATGCCGGCTAATGGTATTTCGCAAGGATCTTCTGCGGTTGCAATATTAACGTCAGGGTTATTTAATATATTTAGACAGGTGTACAGTGATACCGTTTTACCTGAACCCGTTGGCCCCGTAACGAGTACAAGTCCATAGGGGCGACTCACCGCGTTTAATAGGGCTTCTTTTTGTGCGACCTCATAACCTAGCGCTTCAATACCGAGTGTGGCGCTGGATGGATCTAAAATCCGCATCACAATTTTTTCGCCATTAATTAAAGGTAGGGTACTTACACGAAAATCAATGGTACGTGTTTTTGATAACACCAGTTTCATGCGACCATCTTGAGGTATGCGCTTCTCAGAAATGTCCATGCTGGAAATCACTTTGATACGAGAGGCTAATTTTTCTTTAATGGCGAGCGGTGGTCGAGTGATTTCACGCAGGATGCCATCTACACGATAACGAACGCGGTAAAATTTTTCGTAGGGCTCAAAATGTAAGTCAGAAGCACCCATATTAATGGCATCCAACAACATCTTATTCAAAAATCTAACGACTGGTGCATCATCAACTTCTAAGGTTTGTGCTTCCTCTTCAACTTGATCTCCAACATCACCGCCTAAATCAAAATCATCATCGACATCCAATGATTTCATGCTGGTGTCGCTTGATTCAATAATTTTATCTATCCATCGTCCAAGTTTGTCATCTTCGACGACTACGGGCGATAATGCCATGCCCATTTGAAACTGTACGCTGTCTAGCGCATGTAAATTGGTGGGGTCTGAAATTGCAACAAATAGTAAGTTGTTTCGTACCTGCAACGCCATGACCCGGTTGGATTGCATGAGTTTGGCACCAATTTTTTTTGCGGGTAGGTAATCTGCATTAAATGCATCTAAGTTAAAGTAGGGAAAGCCGAATGCTTTTGCTGAGATTTCCGCAATCACTTGCGCAGTTAGTTTTTTACTTTGAATCAGCTGGGTAATAAATGGTGATTTAACGGTGTTGGCTTGCGATTGAATCGCATTCGCCTCATCCTCAGAAAGTAATTTTTCTTGAATTAAGGTGCGAGCGAGACCGCTTAATTTATTTGATGGAGTTACAGTGGACATAAAAGTTATATTAAATTAGCGTTAAAGCTTCCCGATTACGCTTTATCAAGCTAATAATGCCCTTAAGATTTTTTTTTGTAAAGACTTTACGTATATTTGAGGATAAAAATCACACCTAAATTACATTTGAATGATAATCGCCTACATTAACCAATAAGCAGTATCAAAAATGGCTTGACTTTTTTTTGATGGCAAATTATAAATATATTAAGCTGTTTGTTATCAATGTGTTGGAGTCAACTTTAATTGGCTTGCGATGGTCACTTATTGATGCAGATTTATTGGGCGTGCGCCCCATTTATTATATGAAGGAAGTAAGAATGGCAACAGGTACCGTAAAGTGGTTTAACGATGCTAAGGGTTTTGGCTTTATCACGCCAGATGATGGCGGTGATGATCTATTTGCACATTTCTCTGCAATTACAGAAGCAGGTTACAAAAGCCTTAAAGAAGGTCAGCGTGTTAGTTTTGACGTGACCGATGGTCCAAAAGGCAAGCAGGCTTCAAATATTCAAAAGGCTTAAGTCTTTAATACAGAAAAAGTCATATTAGTGTTGCAGGCTAATAATAAGGCTCGCAAGTAATTACTTATAGTTACTTACGAGCCTTTTTATTGCTTAGGTTTATTTTTTAATGAGCTAAGTCCAAGCTACATATTGGCAATAATCTCTTCGCCAAACTGCGTTGTACCCACTTGTGTTGCGCCTTCCATTTCGTTAGAAAAGTCACTAGTCACGCGTTTAGCAAGAATCGCTTTCGCAACACCGCTAATGACTAAATCTGCCGCTTCCACCCAACCTAAATGACGCAACATCATTTCTGCTGAGAGAATGATAGAGCTTGGGTTGGCAAGGTCTTTGCCAGCAATTTTAGGTGCAGTGCCATGTGTTGCTTCAAACATTGCCACAGTGTCACTTAAGTTAGCACCTGGTGCAATACCGATGCCACCCACTTGCGCAGCAAGCGCATCACTCATGTAATCGCCATTCAAATTAAGCGTTGCAACGACATCGTAATCTTGCGGGTGTAGTAAAATCTCTTGTAAGAATGCATCGGCAATACAATCCTTAATGATCATGCCATTAGGAAGTTTGCACCATGGACCACCATCAATTTCAACCGCACCAAACTCTTGTTTAGCCACTTCATAGCCCCAGTCTCTAAAGCCACCTTCAGTGAACTTCATAATATTGCCTTTGTGGGCAATGGTGAGCGATCTGCGATTGTTATCAATGGCATATTGAATCGCTTTGCGCACTAAACGTTGGCTACCTTCTTTAGATACGGGCTTAATGCCAATCGCTGAAGACTCTGGGAAGCGAATTTTTTTACGCATGCCCATATCGCTCAAAAAGGCGATGACTTTTGCGACTTCATCGGTGCCCGCAGCCCACTCAATACCCGCGTAAATATCTTCAGTATTTTCTCTGAAGATCACCATGTTAGTTTTTTCTGGGTGCTTCACTGGGCTAGGTACGCCGGTAAAATATTGCACTGGACGTAAGCACACATATAAATCAAGCTCTTGGCGTAGCGATACGTTTAATGAACGTATGCCGCCACCCACTGGTGTTGTGAGCGGACCCTTAATTGAAACAACATAGTCGCGAAGCGCATTCATGGTTTCAGAAGGTAGCCAGTCATTGGCCGCATATACTTTGGTGGCTTTTTCACCAGCGTAGACTTCCATCCATGAAATCTTGCGTGTGTTGCCATAGGCTTTGTTCACGGCGGCATCTACTACTTTAATCATCGGTGGTGTAATGTCAGCACCTATCCCATCACCCTCAATAAATGGGATAATGGGATGGTTCGGCACATTCAGCGTATTGTCTGCATTAACCGTGATTTTTTCACCCGTGCTAGGAACGATGATTTTGCCTGTGATTTTGTCTTTTGAAGTCATTTTATGCCCTAAAGTATTTCCTAATGTTACGTTTCTAATCTTGCAATTTTAATTTTAAGTATCTAATTTAAATCATCAACTAATGATCATTTTATTCAATAAACCCTTTAACGTAGTGTGCCAGTTTAGCCCACATGAGAAGCACCCTACGTTAAAAGATTTTATCTCTATACCAAATGTGTATGCCGCAGGGCGGTTAGACACAGATAGTGAGGGATTGCTCATTTTAACCGATGATGGCATGTTGCAACACCGTTTAAGTGATCCAAAACATAAAGAAATTAAAACTTACTGGGTGCAAGTGGAAGGCGCGCCTACTGATGAGGACTTGGCCCCGTTAAGGAGCGGCATAGATCTTAGTGATTTTGTAGCAAAGCCCGCTCAGG
>CAINWC010000045.1 GCA_903854305.1 uncultured Pseudomonadota bacterium
TATTTAGGAAAAGCTGAGGTTTTGATAAGTGGCGATATGGATCTACTGGTTTTAAATGGACAAGTCCCATTTCAAATAGAAACTCCCACTATATTCAGAGCACGAATACTATAACGGTCAAAAGTTTTAATTGTACATAATCGATACAAATTAAAAATCTACTTAGAGTCTACTCAGAAACAATAACTCATTGATAATATTAGCTATATTACCAATATATGATATAATAAGTGCATGAAAACTGAGCCTAACTTCATAAAAAGCGTGCACTTATGATACGAATACATAGCCAAAACCAACTTACTATAGAAGGGTTTGAATCGCCTTTTGAGCGAACCATGGATAAAAACAATCGCTGGGTAAAATTAAGCGCTTGTATTCCTTGGGACGCATTTGCTGATGCTTATTATCAGAGTTTTAATACTAGAACTGGACGTCCAGCAAAAGATGCAAGATTGGTTATCGGTGCCGTTATCATCAAACATAAGCTCAAGCTTAGTGATGAAGAAACTGTTGCACAAATTCAGGAAAACCCCTATTTACAATACTTTTGCGGCTTAAAAGGCTTTTCTATCAAAGCGCCATTTGCTCCATCATTATTGGTTGAGATACGAAAACGCATGGGTATTGATGTTTTTGAGCAATTGCACCAATCGATCATCAATCAATTAGAGCGCCGAACCCCAACAACCGCTCCAGCAACAGATGAAGCAAGCGCAACGTCTGAATTGACTGACCCTGTCAGCGGTTCTGATGCCTCTACTGAGACTACAGTAGATGACACTGATTCTGAGGACATTGGCGAGGAGAAACAACAAGTTATCACTCATCAAGGTCGTCTAATATTGGATGCAACCGTCGCAGAGCAGACTATTCGCTTTCCCACCGATTTAAGCTTACTCAACGAGAGTCGGGAAATTAGCGAGCGCCTGATTGATGAACTCTATGCGCTGAGCTCACTGACTAAAAAACCCAGAACTTATCGTAAAATCGCCCGAAAAGCTTATCTGGCTATCGTGAAACTACGCCGACCTGGAGCAAAAAAAATACGTAGAGGCATCAAAGAGCAACTTCAGTATCTGCAGCGCAATTTTGCTACGGTGGAAGCCTTGTTAAATGGGCTGCCGAGTCGAGCTATTCCATTGAGCCCAAAACAGCTAAAACAATATTGGGTGATTCAACATGTCTACAGCCAACAAGAAGAGATGTATCGCACCAAGAGTCATCGCTGTGATGACCGAATTGTTAGCATCCATCAACCGCATGTACGACCTATTATTCGTGGAAAACTCAATAAATCAGTTGAGTTTGGTGCCAAAATAAGTGTGAGCTTGACACCACAAGGTCTTGCCAAAGTCGATCATCTGCGCTGGGATGCCTTCAATGAAGGTAGCGATCTCGAAAGCCAAGTCGAAGCTTATAAGCGGCGCTACGGCTTTTATCCAGAAGCCGTCGCGGCTGATCCACTCTACGGTAATCAGAAAAATAGAGCTTATCTTAAAAACAAGGGCATCCGCTATGCAGGAAAAGCCTTGGGGCGTCCTAAAAAGCAAACCGAACAAAACAGAGAACAACTTAAGCAAGAAAAACAACAGCGCCAAGCCGATTATCGACAACGTATTCCGATTGAAGGTAAATTTGGTCAAGGAAAGCGTGCTTATGGACTCAACCAGATTCAAGCTAAAACAGCCTGCACCTCTGAAGCGTGGATAAATAGTATCTTCTTCGTCATGAACTTGCTGGTACTGCTCCGGCATTTTTTTGTGCCTGCAATTGTTCTACGCTATACCAACAAATTCTTCAAATTTTTAGTTGAAAAGGCAATTCTGAACATTACATCGTCGGTCAAGTTAAGAACTAATCGTTATTCGATTGTGGGCTTTTGAGTTTTTGAGTGAACTCTAATTAGCTAGCCACTTCAATCTAACCATTCAATAATATGGTCTTCGAGGTCTAGCTTAGGGGATTCTTTAATGGCATAGCGATGAATTGAGATGCCAGCTTTTTTAACGCTATTACTACGTCCTGAAATTAATGGATGGGAATATGAGTGTGGTAAATTTAAATGTCATAAAAGTGGCAAATATACTGTATCCTATACAGTTATTATGCATAATTGTGATAGCTGTCCAAAAGCA
>CAINWC010000046.1 GCA_903854305.1 uncultured Pseudomonadota bacterium
AAACACACTCAAGTCTGAGAATCAATACGTTGATACAAATCGATACAACAAAGGAAGTATTTGAAAAATAACTGATACATTGATTTGATTAAATAATAAAAAATATATTGAAAATCACTACTGTCCGGAGATTTGAGTTTAGACACATAGTAACTCATTGAATACATTTTACTAAATGACATATTTTTCTGTAATCGATTTCAACTTGCGCCAAACTTCTGACTTTTGTCAGGAGTTTGCATATGCACACAGGGAAACTAGTATTTGCTCAGTTGATGGGACACCTGTCACTGCATACATTTCGCCAGTGCGTAGCCAAATATCCCAGTCGATATCCAACACTCAAGTTTTCGCATCTCGATCAGTTTCTCAGTATGGCCTTCGCACAACTAACTTACCGCGAGAGTCTGCGCGACATCGAAACTTGTTTGCGTGCTCACCAGACCAAGCTCTATCACCTAGGCATTCGTGGCAACATCGCACGCAGCACACTTGCCGATGCCAACGAATCTCGCGATTGCAGAATTTATGCAGACTTCGCCATGATCTTGATCCAAACGGCTCGCAAACTCTACGCCAACGACCGCTTTTCTGTGGAGTTGGAGCAGACGGTTTATGCGCTCGACACAACCACCATCGATCTGTGCTTGAGCGTATTCCCTTGGGCGCAGTTTCGCAAAGCCAAAGCTGCCGTCAAGATGCATACGCTCCTCGATTTGCGCGGCAATATTCCCACCTTTATTCATATCAGCGACGGCAAGATGCACGAAGTCAATGTACTCGACATCCTGACACCAGAAGCTGGCAGTTTCTACATCATGGATCGAGGTTTTACCGACTTTGCTCGCAGGCACTCACTGCACCAAGCACAGGCCTTCTTCGTCATTCGTGGCAAATCCAATCTGCTGTTTCACCGCATCTATTCACGTCCCGTGGACAAAGCCACGGGATTACGTTACGACCAAACCGTTACCCTAGTGGCACCGAAGGCCAAAAAGGACTATCCGCAACACCTGCGACGTATCAAGTTCCACGATACAGAAAACAACAAAGATCTGGTCTTTATTACCAACAACTTCGATTTACCTGCATTGACCATCGCAGAGCTTTACCGTTGTCGTTGGCAGGTAGAGCTGTTCTTCAAGTGGATCAAACAGCATCTTCGTATCAAACGCTTTTACGGCACCTCAGAGTACGCAGTAAAAACACAGATATGGATTGCCATCTCCGTATACGTCCTAGTCGCTATCGTGAAGAAAAGACTCAAAATCGAGGCTTCACTCTACACAATATTACAGATACTGAGTCTGACTCTTTTCGAAAAAACACCACTAGATCAACTACTTAAAAATATGGAGTTACAAATGAATTCGACTGAAAATGATAACCAACTGAATTTATTCAGTTAAATCTCCGGACACTACTGATAAATTGTTTAAAATCATGTAATCAGATCGTTACATTAAAAATATCTTGTTGAATGTGTTTATTACATATTTAATCTATTGGAGTTTTGAAACAACTCCAACTCTTTTCTGCCTCATGACTTTAAAATCAACTTGTTTATAAGCTGACATTCACCTAAATAATTAGAATCTCAGGTAATGAACTGTATTAAGTAACTGAATGTTTGAGTTTAATTACAAGCAAGCCTTTATGCCAAAATTAGCGCAGTTAAATGCATACTAAAATTTAAATTAAACGAGTATTTTATCTCGTGGTCCATCAGCGAGAATACTTGACTTTCCGACAACGATAATTCGGTCACAGATAGAAAGTATATTCGTGCTATGGGTGCTAACAAGAATAGTTGATTTGCCACGCATTTGTAAAATTTGATTTGCCAAATGCCCCTCAAGAGCTGCGTCAAGTCCATTGGTTGGTTCATCAAGCAAAATTAAAGAGGGGACGAGTTAACAAAGTTCTGGCTAGTGAAACCAACTGACGCTGCCCACCAGAAAGGTTGCTTCCTCGCGCACCAATTTCCGTCTCCCAGTTTAGAACCCCTTCACCAAAAATACGTGAAAGTCCAGATATTAGTAACACATCGCGACGAGCTTCTATGCTTAGCGGTGATCGGCCGGCTCTTACATTATCCTCGACTGTCCCATCCAAAAGACAAAAATCTTGCGGTTTGAATCCAATATTTATAGAAATATCTTCAGGTGATAATTTTGATATTGGTATATTATCAAGTAATATTTTGCCTTCATCCGGTTCTAGAACACCTGCAATTAGTCGTAATAAGGTTGTTTTACCTGCACCAGGAGCACCAGCAATGCCGACAATCTCACCCGGACTAAATGAAAGATTTATTCCGCTGAGTACAGCCTTATCACCTTGTCGCAATCGACAAGTCACGTTGTCGAAACGAACTGAACCATTGAGTTTGCCATGGGTTTTTGAAGACACTTTGCTAGCTGAAGTTGGAATAATCTTATTTAATTCCCTTAAAGCCGTTCTAAATTCACGGTAGCGTAACGTTAAAGTTATAACTGAAGCAAAGGCACCCATTGTTCTTGAAGTTAGCATTGAGGCTGCTAGCAAACCACCTGATGTCAAACTATGGTTTTCCACCATATATACTCCACCGACCAGTACACCTATAAATGAAATGTAAGAAATACTAGTGGAGACAGTCATGCCAAAACCACGCCAATAACGCGACTTACTTGCAGCTTGAACTGCAGTAACGCTTGCCTTCATCCAGCGTTCAGAGAGGCGCTCGCGTATTGCACTACCGATAATACCTTCACGTGATGTTAACAAATCGTTCATTAAACCAAATCGGCTTTCACTTGCATTACGTGACTGCCTATCATAGTCGAGAACAGGTGGCGTTAATACTAGGCTAGCTATAATCATCATAAAGCCGCATACAATTGGTACAAATACCAGAGGTCCAGCCACTATGACGATAGCCAAGAGGAATAAGAGTAAAAAAGGGAGGTCAGCAAGCGCTAATATATATGAAGAAGAGAGAAAGTCTCGATAAGAAAGTATCTGTTTATATTTTTCCAATAATCCACCGATACTCGGCATTTTATTAGTACTCATGTCTAATAGATTCCTAAACGTCGCATGATCAATCTCAACTTCGCTGCCGACAGCAAATCTTTCGGCAACTGTAATTCGAATAATACGCACACAAAATTCAATTCCAGTTACGATCATTAACCCGATAACCAAAGCCCACATGGTTTCAATTATGCCGTTCCCGAGAATTTTATCGTATACAAAACTACTAAATAAAGGCAACAATAATGCAAAAAGATTAACGATAATTGCTGCTGCGAATAGATCAATGAAATAACTTTTGTACCTTTTTAAAAAAGGCATTACAGAATGCATGTCAATAACACGCTCAGTAAGTACCCAAACATTTACGACAGTTTGCATATTTACAGTTGAAAAAGGTGCTATGGCTATCCCAGACTCCGACAATAAAATCGCATCTTCATGTCCTCCAAGAACAGCGAGCCAATTGCCATCTTCCAGTTCTAACAAACTACCTAGCATGCAATCTATTGGTGGAATCGTGTTATGTATAAGATGTGTTTTCGAAAGTTCAAACCCTGTGACTCTTAGTTGTTTACTAATCTCTTGTAATGTAGCAGATAAAGAAACATTGTCCAGATAGCCTACTGCATTGAGCAAAGTCCTTATTGCAGTTTGCTTCGTTAACAGCGCCTGAGTAATACCGCTATTGTCTATCTGTATAGCGGGCTCTTCATACGTAGAGATGTTATGTTGGTTAGCAGTGGAAATGATCATTATTAATCAACCCGCACCGTAATGAATATTCAAATGAGCCGCATTGGCCGAGTTAAATATTAGGATATCACTATAGTAATTTGCAGCGTTATGGGTATCAGTTGCAATAAGATTTGCTGCAATATGGGTAGTGGAGTTATAGTAAGTCGTTACAGTAGGACTAACAATTACAGTATCTACTGTATTTGTAGGCTTGAATATATCTCCATTATCCAGTTTTAATGATAATGTTGGTGTAGCAGCAATCCCAGTGAGATTCTGTATATCCGATGAACTTAGATTGAAAGTTGGATGAACTGTATTGATTGCTGCATTTGAAGTTAAGGTGATAGATGTCGAAGCTGACGAAACATTATCAACACCACTACGCACATCTAGAACATTAATTCCCGTAATTCTGGTTGTGCTAAATGGGTCAATTGCTCCAAAAGCATTTCCTGCCACAACCGAGGCCCCCCATCCTTCTACACGTAATATATCAATAGTTGACGTAGCGCTAAATATCTGAACATTAGGTATTTGGTTCGGTGTTACATAAAAAATGTTACTAGCGCTTCCCTCGTAAAATGATTCAGAATTCGTCCCTATGTTATCTAAAAATACGTTATTTCCTTGGTGACCGCGAATTACAGGTGCCCCAGAATAAACATTATCGTAAGAGAAAACTGAGTTGATCGGTGTCGAAACTGCAATGGTCGAATTTGAGTTGCTATCTATTGTTCCACTGGCATAATTGCTACCATTAATTGTAGTTATGATTGCAGATTGAACCTGACTATATCCATTTGAAGTAGTTACTTGTTGGGATGCAGTATAGTTAGCTACACCCACAACATCTAATTGATCATTACCTGATTGAAAAAATGCACTCTGTGCTGAACTAAGCGTACTGTAGTTAAGAAATACATCTACAGCTACATTACCACTGTTCCATCCCGCTAATACTCCACTATAAGCATCATTGGTTGTTTCGAAACTGAGGGTGTTATTTCCAATAGTTTGACCACTGGCACTTGAACTGCTGATTTTGTTAATGCCATTTAAGGCATCAACGATGTTGGTGCCGGATCCAAGAATAATTGTATTCGTGCCAGTTTGAGCATTAATCTGATTACCATTATTATCACCGACAATATAATCATTTCCACTATTAGCAAGAATAATTTCATATCCAGTAAAATAAGTTAAACCGTAAGGATTGCCTACAGGAGTTGTTACATTCCCATACCCATATGAAAAACTATTATATGTCGTTCCACCAAAAGAATGGCTAACTAGGGCGTTCTTCGCGCCCTGTGATCCAGTATCTAGGGTTGAATTCAATATTATGAAATTATTATATCCATAGTTTGTATAAAAGTAATTTGTACCTCCTCCTGCTACGGCAACGTGGTTACCAGCCATCATGTAATAAAAGCTTCCTCCTGAGCCGCCATAAAAGTAATCACTATAGGTTGCTGTGAGTCCTGAGGTATTTATTCCCTGGTAATTAGTGAATTCACTTCCTCCATATACAAGGTTGCCATAGTTTTGACTGCCATATATAAATATATTATTACCGTTACTAGCACTTACACTGGTTCCTACGACAGGTACAAAAAAATCACCTATCGACCATGAGTTAGTGCTATTGGTCCCATTTGATCCCATATTGCTGCCGCTATAGGCAGCAACAGAAACGGTTGAAGTGATAAGCGTATTACTAAAAGTATGTGCTACGCTATCAAGATTAATGACAATACCCCCAAGGGATGCCTGATAATTAATGTAGTCAATATTAGTACTTTTACTCAAAACGAAAATTTCGCTTGCGGCTCCTGCATAAAAATATCCGTAGTTGCTTGTAGTTGCTGTTCCATTCTCTACTAAGAGCACAGTTTGACCTTTAGTCGTACCCTGATCATTAAAAACGGTATAACCACTCCCGCCTATAAGCACAGTATTAGATAATGACGGATAAAGCGTTGTGTTATAGTTACTTCCAATGATTTCATTGATAGAACTATATCCAGTTGAGATTTCTCTGTAGACCGAACCTTGTGCTGAACCACCTATTCCTTGACCGCTAGACAAGTTAATAACGTAACTTGATGCAGATGGTGCAGTCGAATAGTTAATACTATTAAGTTGAGTATTTAATACTAACTTTACCGTTTCAACACCACCAGAGTAGGCATGTTGGACACTACTGGGAATACTTGTTGCGTTTAAAAACGGATCCGTTGCTGTTGTATTAGTGAATGTAAAGGCTACATTATTTGAAATAGTTGATAATGCTACTCCATTGGTTCCATCATAGGTTGTTCCAGCATTTGGACTAGTGAAATTATTATTTCCAGTTCCTCCATATAAAATATCTTGAGTTAATGTAATGAGGTTACTACCCTTAATGGTATTCGTTCCATTTCCAGCATAGACTGTTTCAATACCCGTACCAAGGTTAATTGTATCGTTACCACTTCCAGCATAAACCGTAAGATTACCGGTATTCATGGTTATTGTATTATTCTGATTACTAGTATATAACGTATTAAATCCAGAAAACGTGTCGCCTACCCCAGTGCCTGTAGCGGTGCTGTTTCCTGTGGTTCCAAATGAAATAGTTAAGGGCGTTAAAAGACTACTGAAATTTATAGTATTTGAACCTGTTCCGCCAGTAATTACATTTCCTGTGCCAAGCCCAACAATTACAGTGTTGCTTCCATTTCCAAGGCTTACAACATCTGATCCTCCTGTCCCTATTGTAAGGACATTATTACCTGATCCAGTGGTAACATGATCACCGACTCCATTGCCAGTCGTAATATTGTAATTGCCACTACCTACAATAATTACATCGTTATTTCCATTTCCTTCTGAAATGGTACCACCTCCACCTACAGTAGTAATGCTGCTATTACTTCCATTACCCATAGTTAGGTTAACTATGCCCGTTCCTGTAGAGATAGAGTTACCATAAGCTGAGCCTTCAGTAATAACCATTGCCCCATTGCCAGCAACGATTGTATCAAGCCCTACTCCTGTAGCGGTAATCGTACTATTACCATTACCAACTGTGAAAGTGTTTGCTCCAACCCCAGCGATAATCGTGTAATATCCATCACCTGCAGTCAGGTTTGTGCTGCCTGTTCCAACAGTAGTTAGCGTATAGCTTTTTATACTCCCAGAAATACTATTGATATTGATAGTATTATTTCCCTGATTTGTTGATATCGAACCACCACCACCCGCAGTAATTATTTTATTATTTCCAACACCGGTTTGTATGCTTGTTACACCAGTTCCAACATTAATTTTGTGCTCGCCACTACCAACCGTGATACTACTTGTTCCAGTGCCCGT
>CAINWC010000047.1 GCA_903854305.1 uncultured Pseudomonadota bacterium
TCTTATGCCAAGCATTGGTGATTGTTTTTAGATAAGTGAGTGAATCGTCTGTTTTTCTAGTTTCAATCGGTAGCAGTTTAATGCATGGTTCTTCACGCTCATCCCAAAATATTTCAGTTGGGCACATCGTGGTTCTTCCAGGCTCGCTAGGTAGTAAGCGTTGGTTAAAGTCAGAAAAGAACAGCGCATTAATCGTTTCAGTTTTGCCACGTGAGAACTCTGCTAAAAAAGCCATTATTAGTTGGTCTTTTTTTAATATTTCTTTAATATCGTACAGTCGTAGTTCTTGAATTGCTTCCAGTGAATCGGTATGACCAAGCCAGTTAATGTACTCGTCTATAGTCGCAGTTAGATTTTCGCGCCATTCGCTGTACTCAGTAATTTTTGTACTTAGACTCGAGGCGGCAAGGTCTTGTTGAGTAGAGGTGCGATTAGAAGATTCAATGCTCATAGTTTTGTTTTAACTTATCTCACTAAAGTAGCTAATAAGTTGTTTTCCACAGGAATTAATATTGTAATCAGCAATAACTGTGCCGTAATAATAAATGCGAGTGGGCTCAAGTCTATATTGCCCGCTAATGGAATAAACTTCCTCAAAAAACGCAAGATAGGATTTGTCAGGCTATTTAAAATAGGGGCTATTGGTGTGTGTGGATTAACCCAACTCAACACGGCTTGAATCAACACCGCATATAAAAAAATAGTGATGCTCATACTGATGATACCAATGAGCGTAACCGTTAAAATGGTTGGCCAGATGCTGTTGCCTGCGATTAATAAGGGAAATCCTTTAAGCCATAATGTGCAAACAGTGAGAATAAACTGCGTGATGTATGCCAGTAGTAGTGTCGAAACATCCACCTTAGGAATGCCTAAGTTTCCTAAGGCCATCATCAGTCGCCGCATCGGTTTTACCGCAAAATTAGTCAATGTGACAATGAGCTGTGCTGCTTGGTTTTGAAAAGAAACTTTTGTGAGTTGAAAATAAAAACGTAGCAAAAATGCCAGCGTAAATAGACCCAGTACGGTTTGCAACAAAAATAAAATAGCGTTATTTAGCATCTTTATTATCCTACTAAAATTTAATTTATAGTCTATTGACCAAGCTGGTCGCCAAGCAATACTGATTTTTCTGCAGCGGCTTTGGCTGCGTTCATGATGGTATTTTTAATGTTGGCAGTCTCTAATGCAAGGATACCTTGCTCGGTGGTGCCACCTTTTGAGGTGACCTGCGCACGCAGAGTTTTGATGTCTTCATCACTTTGTGCCGCAAGCAAACTTGCGCCCGCAAAGGTTTGTAATGCCAACATGCGAGCATCCTCAGCTTTAAGTCCAAGGCCTATTGCCGCGTCTTGCAACGCCTCAATTAGATAAAAAACATAAGCCGGACCGCTACCTGATATTGCGGTAACAGCATCCATTTTTGTTTCATTATCAAGCCAAAGTGTTTTGCCCACGGCCGCTAAAATAGTGGTGGCTTGGTCGCGTTGAATTTGGCTTACGCTGGCATCGGCATAAAGTGCTGAAACACCTGCTTGAATCTGCGCTGGCGTGTTGGGCATCACGCGCACGATGGCTTTATAATTACCTAACCAGCGTGAAATGTCTGCACTTCTAATGCCTGCAGCAATCGAAATCACCAGTTGTGAGCTCAATATTGGTCGCAACTGCTCACATACTTCTCGCAACTGCTGTGGTTTAACTGCCAAAATTACAACGCTTGTGTGGTGAATGTCGACGTAGTTGCTACTGGTTTGCACGTTGAGTTCTGTGGCTAGTTGTGTGCGCTTTTCAGCATCAAGTTCTATCACTGTCATTGTTGCGGTATTAAAGCCGTTGTTTTTTAAACCACCAATAATGGCTCTAGCCATGTTGCCGCCACCAATAAAGCTAATGTTCATTTGCTAATAATCCAATCTAAATATTGACCATCAATGATTCTAGTGATTTTCTTGCGCCAAATAAAGCCGAACCGATTCTTACGATGGTCGCACCTTGTTCAATTGCAATTGGGTAATCGTCAGACATGCCGATTGAAAGCGTATCAAGCGCAAAGCCTTTCGCTAGTAATGCATCATAGCATTCTCGAACTTGTTTGAATTGCGTGCGCTGTATATTCTTGTCATGGCTTGGTGCAGGTATTGCCATTAAGCCGCGCAACTTTAATCGAGGAAAGTTAGAGAAAGCTGCTGCAAGATCCACTAATTCATGTTGAGTAACGCCGCTCTTGCTCTCTTCATTGCTGGCATTCACTTGAAGGCACACTTGTAGAGGTGCAAGGTTTGCAGGGCGAGCATCATTCAAACGCTGTGCTATTTTCAGTCTGTCTACACTGTGTACCCAAGAAAAATTTTGTGCAATCAGCTGTGTTTTATTACTTTGTATTGGCCCAATAAAGTGCCATTCAATTGGTAAGTCTGTGAGTTCAGTTTGTTTTTGTAATGCTTCTTGCAAATAGTTTTCACCAAACATGGCTTGGCCTGCAGTATAAGCCTCACGAATCGCCGATGCGGGCTGTGCTTTGCTTACCGCAAGTAGATTTACCTGCTGTTGGCATTGAGTGGCAGCCTTTGCCGATTGAATAGTTGCTAGAATATCTTGCAAGCGATTACTAATTGTGGTCATAATTCACTAAAAATTAAATTTAACATCTTATGTTTAACATCTGAAATTAACATATAGTATTGAACAGAATGTTGGAATAGTACTTAAGCTACAACACAATAAATTATAACAGGAGCAAGTTGTGGATATTTCAGATTTACTCGCCTTTTCAGTTAAAAATAAAGCTTCAGATTTGCACCTTTCGGCAGGATTGCCACCGATGATTCGTGTGCATGGCGACATTCGTAAAATCAATGTGCCAGCCTTAGGTCATAGTGAAGTACATGACATGGTGTATGACATCATGAGCGATGGTCAGCGTAAAGTGTATGAAGAAACTTTAGAGTGCGACTTTTCATTTGAAATTCCTAATTTGGCACGTTTTCGGGTTAATGCGTTTAATCATCAACGTGGTTCTGGCGCTGTATTTCGTACCATTCCGTCTAAAATATTGTCATTGGAGCAATTGAACTGTCCTGCTATTTTTAAGGATATTGCCGATACGCCGCGTGGCCTCTGTTTGGTCACAGGGCCAACAGGTTCAGGTAAATCAACCACGCTTGCTGCGATGATTGATTATATCAATGATAAAGAATTCGGTCATATTCTTACAGTTGAAGATCCAATTGAGTTTGTCCATACATCAAAAAAATGTTTAATTAATCAGCGTGAAGTGGGGCCACATACGCTTTCATTTAATAACGCATTGCGTTCTGCCCTGCGTGAAGATCCTGATGTGATTTTAGTGGGTGAGTTGCGCGACTTAGAGACGATCCGTCTGGCACTAACAGCGGCAGAAACTGGGCATATGGTGTTTGGTACTTTGCATACAAGTTCAGCCGCTAAAACAATCGATCGTATTATCGACGTGTTCCCAGCGGCCGAAAAAGAAATGGTGCGGTCGATGTTGTCTGAGTCTTTGCGTGCAGTGATTTCACAAACACTATGTAAGACCAAAGATGAGCAGGGGCGTGTTGCTGCCCATGAAATTATGATTGGTACGCCAGCGATTCGTAATTTGATTCGAGAAGCTAAAATTCCACAAATGTATTCAGCGATTCAAACGGGCCAAAATGTTGGCATGCAAACGCTCGATCAAAATCTACAAGACTTAGTCAAACGAAGCGTAATTTCAGCCAATGAAGCGCGTAGCAAGGCTGCTAATAAAGATAATATCATGGGGTAACTGGTAATAAATTAAGTGGAATTCGCATTACCAACTAAGGGCAAATGATGGAAAAAGGTCAGGCAGAAAAATTTGTATTTGATTTGTTGCGGCTGATGCTTGCAAAAAATGCATCCGATTTATTTATTACAGCTGGATTTCCACCAGCCATGAAAGTTGATGGTAAGGTGATGCCAGTCAGTAGTCAGGTATTGTCTGCGCAGCAAGCACGAGAAATCTCTCGTGCCATTATGAACGATAAACAAAGCTCTGAGTTTGACGCTACTAATGAATGTAATTTTGCGATTGGTATCCCTAGTGTTGCGCGCTTTCGGGTCAATGCTTTTGTTCAGCGAGGTTCAGTTGGATTGGTATTTAGAACAATTACCACCAAAATTCCAGAATTCGAAGAGTTGGGGTTGCCAGAAGTATTGAAAGATATTGCAATGACTAAGCGTGGCTTAGTTATTTTTGTCGGTGGTACAGGCTCAGGTAAATCTACTTCTTTGGCAGCAATGGTGGGCTACCGTAATCAGAATAGCTTCGGTCATATTATTACCATTGAAGATCCTGTGGAGTTTGTACATGAGCATAAAAACTGCATTATCACTCAACGTGAAGTCGGTGTTGATACTGATAATTGGCAGATTGCGTTAAAAAATACATTGCGCCAAGCACCTGATGTGATCTTGATTGGTGAAATTCGTGACCGTGAAACCATGGATTACGCAATTGCCTTTGCGGAAACTGGTCATTTATGCATGGCTACTCTGCACGCCAATAGCACGAACCAAGCCTTAGATCGAATCATCAACTTTTTCCCAGAAGAACGTCGCCATCAGTTACTCATGGATTTGTCGTTAAATATGCGCGCTTTTGTTTCACAACGACTCATTCCCAAAAAAGAGGGTAAAGGCCGTGCAGCAGCAATGGAGGTAATGCTTAACTCCCCGCTGATTTCAGATTTGATTTTCAAGGGCGATGTACATGAAATTAAATCAATTATTGCAAAATCACGTGAATTAGGCATGCAAACTTTTGATCAGGCTTTATTTGATTTGCATGAGGCCGATATTATTAGTTATGAAGATGCCTTACGAAATGCTGATTCGGTGAATGATATCCGACTCAAAATCAAATTAGATGGTAAAGCCACACATAGCAAAGATTTATCTGCAGGTTTAGATAGCCTAGGTATCGTTTAGTCTCATGTCCTGTAGCGTTTTTGTGCCAATTTGCACTTTGCGCGACAACGGACACTTGTTAACTTTGGTACACCACTTGCCCATGCACTAAAGTGGTTTTGACTTTCCCTACTATTTCCAAGCCATTGAATGGGCTATTTTTACCTTGGCTTTTTAAGGCGCTAGGGCTAACTTTCCAATATTCAGTTGCATCAAAAATACAAATGTCTGCATCACTATTCAGACTTAAATCGCCTGCGGGAATACCTAAAATTTGCGCAGAAGACTGACTTATCAACGCGATAGCTTCTAGTAAACCAACTTTTTCCTGTTGCGCCCATTTTATGGTGAGCGCTAATAATAGTTCTAGTCCTGTTGCGCCGATTTCGGCTTCTGCGAACGGCGCTAATTTGGCATCGTCATCTACAGGTGTATGGTCTGAGCAGATGGCATCTATAGTGCCATCTTTTAGTCCTGCGCTTAACGCTTCTTTGTCGCGTTGTGTTCTTAGCGGCGGCTTTAGGTGGCAATTCGAATCAAAATAGCCAATATCATGTTCGGTGAGGTGCAAGTGGTTAGCGCTGACATCGCAACTAATATTAGGGTTATGTATTTTAGCCTCGCGTATCATGCCAACACCTTCAGCGGTTGATAAGCGGCTTATGTGAATTCGCGCACCGGTTTCTTTGGCGATGCGTAATATGCTTGCAAGCGCTAGCGCTTCAGCTGCACTTGGAATGCCTTTTAAACCAAGCCTGCTGGCAATTTCGCCATCGTGCACAACTCCATCTTTAGCTAAAAAAGGCTCTTCTGCATGTAAAAATAAAGTAAAGCCAAAGGTCGCAGCATATTCCATTGCGCGCCATAGTACTTGGGTATCTGTTATTGCAATATTGGCTTGTGAGAAGCCAACACAGCCAGCTTCACGTAATTCGCCCATTTCTGATAGCACTTTGCCTTGCAATTGGCGGGTGAGCGCCCCTAGCGGATAAACGTGCGCAAGGTTAAGTTGCTTGGCGCGGTGCTTGAGCATTTCTACCAGTCCAGGTTCATCTAATACCGGGTCTGTATCTGGGGGGCAGGCGAGACTCGTTACACCACCCGCTACAGCGGCTTGCAGCTCACTCACCAAAGTGGCTTTATATTCATCACCAGGTTCGCGCAATCTTGCCGATAAATCTACTAAACCTGGGCAAACGATTAAATTGCTGGCATCTATCGTCTGATTTGCAATAAACTCATCTGGGGATTGACCAAGCGCGATGATTTTTCCAGCCGCAATAAACACATCCAGATTACTGTCGATTTTGTTTTTAGGGTCGATTACGCGACCATTTTTAATGTGGATTTTCATGCAGCAATTCCAGATATTTGATTTCTAGATTCTAGTGAATTGGATTTGAGGTTGGGACTGAAATTGAGAGTACAGTGCATTTAGCCTCCACCAGCAAGTATCGCCATTACCGCCATGCGTACGGCAATACCGTAAGTCACTTGCGGTAGAATTACAGACTGACTGCCATCAGCCACGCTAGAGTCAATTTCTACGCCGCGATTCATTGGGCCTGGGTGCAACACGATCGCATCAGGTTTTGCCAGGCTCAGTTTCTCTTGCGTCAGGCCGTAAGTTTTAAAATATTCTTGCGCACTTGGCAGCATAGCGCCATTCATCCGCTCGTTTTGCAGGCGTAACATCATCACCACATCCACATCTTTTAAACCCGCTTTCATGTCGTGAAACACATGTACGCCTAATTTCTCTACTTGTGCAGGTAATAGTGTTTTTGGTGCAATCACGCGTACTTCCGGCACGCCCAGCGTGGTAAGCGCATGAATTTCAGATCTTGCAACACGTGAGTGCAACACGTCACCTACAATCGCGACTCTTAAATTATGCAAGTCTGGCTTGTATTTACGTATGGTAAATGTATCCAGCAAGCCCTGCGTTGGGTGTGAATGACGACCATCACCTGCATTAATCACATGAATATGGTTTGGTACATGCTTGGCAATAAAGTGCGCTGCACCAGATTGCGAATGGCGCACCACAAACATATCGGCATGCATGGCAATTAGGTTATCTACCGTATCTAAAATCGTTTCACCTTTAGATTGCGATGAAGTGTTCACATTTAAGCTGATGACATCGGCAGATAGGCGTTTGGCCGCGATTTCAAAGGTGGTGCGTGTGCGCGTACTGTTTTCAAAAAACAGGTTGCATACTGTTTTGCCTCGCAATAACGGCACTTTTTTGACTTCACGCTCAGCCACGCCGACAAATGATTCTGCGGTATCTAATATTTGGTTCAGTATTTTTTTTGGTAAACCCTCAATCGAAAGAAGGTGTCGTAAACGGCCGTCAGCATCTAATTGAGGGTTATTCATACTTGAGTTCTGCTTGATTGGTTTTGTGGGGTGGAAGGGTTTAGTTCCAAGCTAAGGTTGCCATCTGCATCTTGTATCAGTTGCAAGTTTTGTGACGGATCTAGCGTAATATCAGCCGCCGTAATCTGTGGTGTAATTGGTAGCTCACGCCCGCCACGATTAACCAATGCTACCAATGTAATGCTGGCAGGACGACCATAATCAAACAGTTCGTTCATTGCGGCGCGTGTGGTGCGACCCGTGTAAAAAACATCATCAATTAAAATGATGTGTTTATTTTCAACGTCGAATGGAATCTGGCTCGGGCGGTTTTCAGCTTTTAAGCCGCGCTTTTCGAAATCATCTCGATAAAATGAAACATCAAGAGTGCCGTGTTCAATCGCGTTGGCACTGATGTCATTTTTTAGTAAAACCAGCAGTCTTTGCATTAACCAAACCCCGCCACTTTGAATGCCAACCAATGCAGTATTGGGTTGTAGCAACGGCTTGAGTTTTTGCGCAAAGGTGTTGAGTAGGTCTTCTGCACTAGGTAGTTTGATGTCTGTTGAACTCATGGCGTTATTTTACTTGTATTTTGAGGTCTTTTGTATTTTTAGGGTTTGGTGCAAAAAGTGTAATTACCTAGCTTTAAAAGTCATGCTTTAAATACCATCAAAATAACTCTGTAATATGGTTTGTGCCGCCACTTGGTCTAGCATCACTTTTTGCGCGCGGCCTTTAATGCCTGTTTGATTCAACATGTCACTGGCTTCTACGGAGCTGTATCGTTCATCAATCAACATGACGGGGATGTTAAAGCGGCCATTTAGCCGTCTAGCAAACTTTTTACAGAGTTGCGTTACGCTAGTTTCAGCGCCGTCTAAGCTTAACGGCAATCCGACGATGAGTAGTTTCGGCTGCCATTCTTTGATGAGTTTACTAATGACTTCAAAGCGCACATCATTACTTTCGTTGTCTATGGTGGTGAGTGGGTTGGCGCTGGCCAGCAAGTGTTCGCCAACCGCGATGCCTATGCGTTGCTCGCCAAAATCAAAGCACAATACGGTGCTGGCTAATACGATTTTTGCATCGTAAATATTTTCGTTATCAATCAGTTGGCCGTGCGTTGCAACCGCCATTAAGCGTGACCTGCTACATCGGATAACATGGCTGGATCCACACCTAACAAAGCCAATGTTGCGTTTAGCTTGTCATCGTGTTTGGTTTCGTACAAAATTTTATGCAGGGTTTCTACGTCTTTGGCCTGTACAGATAACCAGGCGTTTTGTGCGATTTCTTGCTCTAACTGTCCTGGTGTCCAACCTGCGTATCCTAGTGTGAGCAACATTTTTTCTGGGCCAGCACCGATCCCTACAGACTCTAAAATATCTTTAGAGGTAGTGAGCGCGGTGTTTTCTGCAACAGTAATCGTGCTATCCCACTCACCTGCGGCGGTTTCATGCAACACAAAACCGCGCTCAGGTTGCACGGGGCCACCATACAATACATGCTGCTGTGCTACTAAACTGTTGAGTAACTCAACATTTATTTTTTCAAATAATGTTTCGTAGGTGACCTCGGTAGGGCGGTTAATCATCACGCCCATCGCACCGTCTTTATTATGCGTACAGATGAAAGTGACGGATTTAGCGAAAAATGGGTCTGTCATGGCGGGCATGGCGATGAGAAAGTGACCAGTAAGATTAACGTTTTCCAATGTAATTATTTCACCCTATATAGTTGTTTGTTGTAGCTAAATTCAGTGTTGCGCATCACTTGGCATCAGCTGTTTTTATCTGCTTCTAAATACCCCGTCACTTCTAAACCAAAGCCAGCCATGCTTGGCATTTTTCGTGGTGTAGCCAGTAGCTTCATTTTGCCTACGCCACAATCTAGCAATATTTGCGAGCCTATGCCATAAGTGCGTAGCTCCTGGTTAATGCGGATTGGCTCATCGGCGCCTTGAATGCGCTCTACAATCATGGCACCAGTTTCTTGTTGATGCAATAACACCATCACACCCACGTCTGCATTAGCGATTACCCTCATTGCGGCTAAGGTATTCCAGCTATGTGAGCAGCTGGTGCTATCTAATAAATCAAATATTGAAAGCGGCTCATGTACGCGCACCAGCACTTCTTGCTCAGGCGTCGGTGTGCCTTTGATTAAGGCTAGATGCGTCTCTTTGGCAATTTTATCGTGATATGCGATCAACTTCATTTCACCATATGGTGTTTGAATCATGCGTTCGGCGGCACGTTCGACTAATCTTTCTGTTTGCGCACGATACTGAATTAAATCTGCAATCGTACCGATTTTAAGTTGGTGTTCGGCGGCAAATAGCATCAGGTCCGGTAAGCGCGCCATGTTGCCGTCATCTTTCAGAATTTCACAAATCACGCTAGTGGGTTCGCAACCTGCTAAGTGCGCTAAGTCACAGCCAGCTTCTGTGTGGCCAGCACGCACCAGTACGCCACCATCCATCGCAGCTAGTGGAAATATATGGCCAGGGCTGACAATATCTTCTGGCCTGGCATTCTTTGCTACAGCGGCTTGCACAGTCCGTGCGCGATCGGCTGCAGAAATTCCGGTAGTCACACCTTCCGCAGCCTCAATAGACACGGTGAAGTTGGTGCCCATGCGCGCACCATTTTTTTGTACCATTTTCGTCAGGTTTAACTGATGGCAATGTGCTTCAGTCAAGGTTAAGCAAATAAGCCCACGGCCATATTTAGCCATAAAGTTAATGTGTTCAGCAGTTGCAAATTCTGCAGCCAGCACTAAATCACCTTCGTTTTCGCGATTTTCATCATCGACTAACACCACCATGCGGCCGAGCTTGATTTCCTCAATAATCTCTAAAGCCGAGCTAATTTTAATGCTGTCGTTGTTAATACTATTATTGCTAGTGCTGTTGTTCATTATATTGCCAATCAAGCTGGAGATTTATTCGGTTGGTTGTTAGAAGCCCATTCAGTCATGCGTTCTACATAACGGGCGATTTGGTCTACTTCTAAGTTGACTTTGCTACCCACATCTAAAAATTGCAGCGTGGTATTTTGTAATGTATGTGGAATCAAGTTCATGCTAAAAACATCGCCAGCCACCGTGTTGACAGTTAAGCTAACGCCGTTCACGCAAATTGAGCCTTTGACTGCAATGTATTTTGAAATGGCATGTGGCGCACGAATATCCAGTTTCCAGCAATCGCCTAGCTGCTCAAAAAGCACCACTTCGCCTACGCCATCTACATGACCGCTGACCAAATGGCCGCCCAGTCTATCGCTCAGCCGTAATGCTTTTTCTAGATTTACCGCATGTTCAGTATCTAAGCCCACTGTGACGGATAAAGTTTCTTTGGAAACGTGCGCTTCAAAATGTGACTCATTAAACGAAACAGCAGTGAGGCAAACGCCATTCACGGCAATGCTATCGCCAAGGTTAACGTCGTGCATATCTAGCCCTGCACAACGAATGTTGAGTTTAACGTCGTCACCCAAAACGGATACGCGTTCGATTTGACCGATGGTCTGAATGATGCCTGTAAACATGATGCAATTTTATCAGAGTTGGTGCGCAATATGTTTCTGCATGTGAATGTATAATTTGCATAATGCAAAAATATTACGGCATATTAGCTTTGCTACATTGTAAACATTTGATGAAGGACTCCTATGATTCAAGCGCTTATTTTTGATGTGGATGGTACGTTAGCTGATACTGAGCGGGATGGGCATCGACCTGCATTTAATCAGGCGTTTAAAGAGGCTGGTCTGGATTGGCATTGGGATGTGACGCTGTATGGAGAGCTACTCGCAGTGACTGGTGGTAAAGAGCGTATCAATTATTATGTGGAACGCTATCACCCAGATTATAAACAAGCTGAGAGTTTTGCAGGCATTGTAGCAAAGCTACATCAGGACAAAACCCGTATTTATGCAGCGTTATTATCGACTGGAAAAATTCCGCTACGCACAGGTGTAAAACGGTTGTTGCTAGCGGCGCGTGCCGCAGGCTTAAGGCTTGCGATAGCCACTACTACCACACCAGAAAATGTTACTGCGCTTTTAAAATACACGTTGGGTGCCGATGCGCTTGGTTGGTTTGAAGTCATTGCGGCAGGTGATATCGTCCCAGCCAAGAAGCCTGCGCCTGATATTTATCTATGGGTGCTAGAAAAACTGCAACTCAAACCCGAAGCTTGTTTAGCGTTTGAGGATTCAGAAAATGGCCTAAAATCTAGCTTGGGTGCAGGTTTAAAAACGGTGGTGACTATCAATGACTATACCGCCGACCACCATTTTGATGGCGCTGCCGTGGTGTTGAGCGATCTTGGTGAGCCTGATGCACGGTGCCAAATTTTGCATGGGGTTTTAAATGGCGCTGATTATGTTAATTTGGCTGTATTGGCGAATCTATGAAAATGTGGCTGCGTATTGTTCTATTAGTTACGCTGATAAATTAGCGTATGTAATATAGATGATGAGCTATTGCAACGATAGGTAAATGCAACAATCCCGGGCTACACTGGTTTGTAAATATAAGCTTGGATTCACGTGTAACAAGAGATCAGGCTGCAGTGCGTTTGGGGAAATGCAATTGTTCCAGAGAGTTTTCCAGCAATATGCGGCTGCAATATGTTTCTAAATTAAACGACTAAGCCTGTTAGAATTTATCCTATGTTACAAAATATAAAATTATTTATCTCTAATTTATCCGTATTTGAATTGTTTGTGGGCATGCGTTACACGCGCGCCAAACGCAAAAATCATTTCATTTCATTTATTTCACTGACCAGCATGATTGGTATTGCGCTTGGCGTAGCGGCTTTAATCGTGGTGCTTTCGGTGATGAACGGCTTCCAAAAAGAGTTGCGCACACGCATTTTAGGTGTGGCGTCACATTTGGAAATCACGGGTAGTAATAACACACTCAGCGATTGGCCTCATGTTGTTGAATCGTCACTCAAGCATGAACATGTATTAGCCAGCGCACCTTATATCACGGCGCAGGCGATGCTTAGTTATGATCAAGGTGTGCAGGGCGCAATTGTGCGAGGTGTGCTGCCAGCGGCTGAAGATAAAGTGGCAGATCTAGGTCGCCATATGAAGGTGGGCAGTCTGACGGATCTGCGATCAGGCGAATTTGGCATTATTTTAGGCGCTGATTTAGCGTTTGCTTTGGGCGCAAAAATGGGTGACAAAGTGGTAGTAATGGCGCCACAAGGCCAGTTTACACCTACAGGCGTAGTGCCACGTTTGAAGCAATTTACCGTGGTAGGCTTATTCCAAATTGGCATGTATGAGTATGATGCGGGCTTAGCGCTGATTCATATGGACGATGCCGCTAAGTTGTATCGCATGGATAATAAGGTATCGGGCGTGCGTTTAAAGTTGGATGATTTATTCAATGCGCCTGTGATAGCTGCAACGCTGTCAGACCAGTTGAATCAGCCGCCAAGTCAATACGGCACTTATTATGTGACAGACTGGACACAGCAGCACGCTAACTTTTTTAAAGCCGTACAAATGGAAAAGCGTGTCATGTTTATTATTTTGACCTTAATCGTGGCAGTCGCCGCATTTAATATCGTTTCTACGCTAGTGATGGCAGTCACTGATAAGCGCGCAGACATTGCGATTATGCGCACGCTAGGTGCCAGCCCAAGCAGTATCATGATAATTTTCATTATTCAAGGCGCGTTAATCGGCATTATCGGCACTGTGTTTGGCGCAGTTTTCGGCATTATTATCGCGCTGAATATTGAAACGATTATTCCGTTTATTGAAGGCTTGTTTCATGTGCAGTTTTTGGCAAAAGATGTCTATTACATCAGCGATTTACCTTCCGATCTAGTGTGGTCCGATGTGATCACTATTGTGATGATGTCGTTTATCTTGAGCTTAATCGCAACGCTGTATCCTAGCTGGAGAGCCAGTAAAATAAACCCTGCTGAGGCATTGAGGTATGAATAGTATGGCGAGTCATATGGACAATAATATTGTATCTTGTAGCGCCCTGCACAAAACTTATCATGGTTTAGAAGTCGCGGTGCTTAACGGTATAGATTTACACGTGAATGCTGGCGAGCAAGTGGCGATTGTCGGCACCTCAGGTTCTGGTAAAAGTACGTTATTGCATTTGTTGGGTGGCTTAGATACGCCTAGTAGCGGAGAAGTGCGCATACTCAACCAAGATTTAGCGAATATGAGTGAAACAAAAAAAGGCCAGTTACGTAATCAGTCGCTAGGTTTTGTGTATCAGTTTCATCACTTGTTACCAGAGTTCACCGCGTTGGAGAATGTGGCTTTGCCCTTGCTGATTCGCCGTATGGCACGTGAACAAGCATTAACCGTCGCGGCAGAAACACTCACTAAAGTTGGTCTGCAGCATCGGTTAGAACACATGCCAGGTGAGCTCTCAGGCGGCGAGCGTCAACGCGCTGCAGTGGCACGTGCTTTGGTTACAAAGCCGCAATGTATATTGGCCGATGAGCCTACTGGTAATCTTGATCGCCATACCGCGCATGCGGTATTTGATTTGTTGCTAGAGATGAATCAAACGCAACAGCTTAGCTTGGTCGTGGTGACGCATGACTTAGAACTCGCAAAGAAAATGCAGCGACAATATCAGCTGGTTGATGGCCGATTACAAGCACTTTAATTTGCCAAGTTCGGCTGCCTTAATCTTGATCTCGATGTAACAATGATTATTGCCGCACTGATGTTTGTGTTTGGTGCTTGGAATGTGCAACAGCTAGCGCAACTGCCAAGCATTTATTGGTTGTGCTGCGCCTTTGTTGTTTTGGTGATTATATTTCTAACGCAAAATCATCCGCGCTTTTCGCGCTATTTTTATACCCCAAAACTGTTAAAAGAGTTTTTATTATGCGCCGCCGCTTTTATCTTTGGTGTTTGTTGGGCTAGTGCTTTAGCGTTGTGGCGTATGAGTGATGAGCTGCCCCACGCTTGGGAGCAACAAACCATCAAAGTCATCGGTGTTGTTGCAAGCGTACCAGAGGCAACGGAGCGAGGCACAAGATTCAAATTTGATGTAGAGAAAATACTCACGAAAGATGCGCTTGTTCCACAACATATTAGTCTTAATCAATACAGCACGTATCAAAATTACGGTAATAAACCCCAGCAACGCGCTAGCGTTAAAGAGCTTCCAGCACAATTAACCCCATTTAAAGCAGGCGAGCGCTGGCAGTTATTTGTGCGCTTGAAGCGACCGCATGGCACCGCGAACCCGCATGGGTTTGATTTTGAATCATGGGCGTTAAGCGAGAATATACGCGCCATGGGTAGCATTAAAAATAATACTGAAAACAAAAAACTGAACACTTTTGTTTGGCAACCACGTTATGTGGTTGAGCATCTGCGTGAAAATATCAAGCAACGCATTACCCATGTTTTAGCTGGTAAGCCTTATCTTGGCATCATTCAAGCGTTGGTGATGGGTGATGACAGCCAAATTACAGTGAATGATTGGCAAGTGTTTTTACGCACGGGAGTCAGTCATTTAGTCTCTATTTCAGGGCTTCATATCACGATGTTGGCTGGGTTAGCATTTGGTTTCGTTAGTTGTATTTGGCGGCATAGCCCTGGCTTGATGATGCACTTGCCCACACGTAAAGCCGCAGTGATTGCTGGTACTGTCACGGGCTTGGCTTATGCACTCATTGCAGGATTCTCTGTACCATCGCAACGTACTTTTTATATGTTGCTGGTATTTGCTGTTGCTTTATGGACTGGGCGTCAGTTGGCGATTTCGCAGGTATTAGCGATTGCCTTATTTATTGTGGTGTTGCTTGACCCTTGGGCAGTTAATGCGCCGGGTTTTTGGTTGTCATTTGGCGCAGTGGCGATGCTCGCTTATGCTTTAGGTGCGAGAATCGGGAAAATGCACTGGTTCAGGGCGGCGTTGCAAACGCAATGGGCCGTCACCATCGGCATGTTGCCTTTATTGCTGGTGATGTTTAACCAAACCTCCATCATTTCACCCATCGCTAATGCCTTCGCCATTCCGTTGATTAGTTTTGTGGTGACGCCTTTGGCTCTGTTAGGTAGTTTTCTGCCAATTGATGCGCCGCTTCATTGGTCATACCAAGCCTTAGAAATTGGCATGATTGCCCTGAAATGGCTCAATCAATTGCCAATGGCTACTTGGCAGCAGCATGCACCAGCTACATGGACGTTATTGCCTGCAATGTTAGGCATGCTGTGGCTTTTACTACCGCGTGGCTTCCCAATGCGTTGGCTGGGTTTGATCGGGTTTTTTCCTATGATTTTAATTGTGCCGGTAAAGCCAAATATAGGCGATATGAAAGTCACGGTATTAGATGTTGGGCAAGGCTTAAGTGTAGTGGTGCAAACAGCTACGCATACGTTATTGTATGACGCTGGCCCCAAATTTAATGAGCAAAGTGATGCCGGTAGTCGTATTGTCGTGCCATTCTTACGTGGCGAAGGGATTAAAAAAATTGATGGATTTATAGTGAGTCATCATGACATTGATCATAGTGGCGGCATGGCCTCAGTGCTGGCGTTAATACCTGTTACCTGGCTAGCTAGCTCGTTCACAGCACAAATTGAAGCTTCTGACTCGCAAAAGAAAATCCCTTGTTTTGCCGGGCAAGTGTGGGTTTGGGACAAGGTGCAGTTTGAGGTGTTGTATCCAGCCATTGAAAGCTATGATGATGCAAAAGTAACAGATAATAATCGTAGCTGTGTACTCAAAGTCACCAGTCAGGCGGGCAGTCTCTTATTGACGGGTGATATAGAAAAGGATGCGGAGTTAGCCTTATTAAATATCAACCCAGAGAAATTAAAGAGCAATGTGCTTACCGTGCCGCATCACGGCAGTAAAACATCATCAACTTACGGCTTTATTGCTGCGGTGGCGCCCAGTGTTAGTGTGTTTACTGCAGGTTATTTAAACCGCTTTGGGCATCCAAAGCCTTTAGTTGTTCAACGATACCAATCATTTGGCGGCATCATGCACCGCTCTGATTATGACGGTGCGGTACAGATAGACTTTGTGAGCAATGCACAAACTAAAAGTCAAGTTTTGGTAGAAAATTGGCGAAGGCAGCATCAATATTATTGGCAGGATGCATTTTTGCCAGAGGTTGCAGTTGAATAGTCGATTGGATTTTTGACGCGTTTTTTAGATAAGGTTTAGGGTGAATTTGAATATCAATGACAGGAGTAGCTTGCCCAAAACCTGACTTACAGCTAAAGTATCGCTCATATAAACTTTGTCGATATAGTGACTTAATATAGTGACTTAGTTAAGTAGTTTTTATAGGCTTAAAGCCATTTAATTTTTAGGAGTTGTACTGTGTGGCAAATTATTGTAGCGGCAGGGTGGCCAATATGGCCGCTTATCATTGCATCAGTCGTAGCGCTGGCAATTATCGGTGAGCGTTTTCTTGCATTACGTGAAGATACTGTAGCACCTAAAAATTTATTACCAGAAGTGCAAACCTGGTTAGCCAAAGGCGGCGTTACCAAAGAAACAATCAGTCGCTTAGAGCAACACTCTTTACTAGGACAAGTGTTCGCTAGTGCGCTATCCAATGCTAAAAACTCACGTGAAGTGACCAAAGAGGCGATTGAAGAAACCGGCCGTGCAGTTGCGCATAATTTAGAAAGGTATTTATCAACACTGGGTACTATTGCCACGGTTGCCCCATTGTTAGGCTTGCTAGGTACAGTGATCGGTATGGTGGAATTGTTCGGTGCTTTTACCAGCTCGGGCCATGATATTGCTCAGTTTGCACGCGGCATTTCAGTTGCGTTGTATAACACTGCGGCAGGTATCGTGGTGGCCGTTCCAGCAATGATTGCCTATCGTTATTTCCGTTCAAAAGTGGATGGTTTGTTAGTCGAAATGGAACAGCAAGCGATTAAACTGGTTGAAATTCTTCACGGCGAACGCAAGTAATTCGTATTTTTTGATTTAATTTACGAAGACAGTAAAAGGATTACTATGAATTTTCAACGTGGAAAGCGTCATGACGATCTTGAGATGAATCTCGTACCGTTGATTGACGTTTTATTGGTCATCATTATTTTCTTGGTGGTGAGTGCCACATTTTCACGCACCAGCGAATTGCAAATCAACCTACCAACGGCCGAAGCCAATGCAACACAAGAAAAGCCGTTAACCATTGAAGTTGGGGTAGATGCCAGCGGAAAGTATACCGTTAATAATAAAGGCTTGGCTGAAACCTCTGTGGCGGCAATCAGTGAAGCATTGCAATCTGCGGCTAATGGTGGAAAAGAGCCAACAGTTATTATTAATGCCGATGCAAATACAACACACCAATCTGTAGTTAATGTAATGGAAGCCTCACGCGTTGCGGGTTACACACACATTACATTTGCAACGCAAGCTAAATCAGGTTCTTAATATTAATTTTTCACACTTTAAGTCGACTTAATTCATGTCGAAATCTGCTGCAAAAGAAGCAAGGCACA
>CAINWC010000048.1 GCA_903854305.1 uncultured Pseudomonadota bacterium
AGGCCGTACGAGAGTAACTGACCACGAAGGTCTGAGCTGAACCAGCGCTGTGGGCATAGTCGCTGCCGTTTGGCGTATATCACTATTTGCTTGAGTCAGCGTTTTTATTTTCCAGCGCTGTTTGACGCCTCCACTCTGCATATTGTTCTTCCGAACGTCCGTGACTGCCGTCACAATAAGGCATATGTAAACTTTTGCCACAACCACATGTTGGAATTGAATTCACCGCTTCTTTTTCTTTAGTCATTTATTGCTCGCTATGTTTATGAATCGTTGTATATCTTAATCTTATTTAAAGGTACGCAATCAAATATACGCCGTCCATTTAAAATTCACTCTGAATAGCCATCGTTTTACAGACTTATCAGCCTATGTAACTTATTATAGGCAACGATAATGGCTTCTGGGTCGACTGCTCCAGCATATGCAGAAAAAACTGATAGTGTTGTAACGAAGATAACGGCTTTGACTCTGGTTTTGATAGTCGACATTTTATTGAGTAAAGTTACACTATTTATCAGGACTTAATGATTTCAGATGCTTTGTTATTTCGGACTTTTATTTTCTTTTTTGCCGAATATATTATCGACCCAACCCCCAACTTTCGCACCTACGGAAGTTCCAACCCCAGGTCCCATTATGGCCGTACCTATCGCCGCGCCAGCTATTGTTGCACCTGTTGGGTACAATAAGGGCGAGTCGACCGTACCTGAAATGTTAAGCGGAACCTTGGTGCTGATGCCGACCGCCGCGACCTGAGCATTGATGCGCCCTGACAGATCTTTTTTAGCAGAGATATTCACATTCCCATCAACGGCTAATGTGCCAGAGGCAATTTTGAGTTGTGTGAAGCTATAGCCTCTGTGCGCCACAACGAGATGTCCTGATAATTGGTCAAAACGGGTTTCTCCACCCGTTGAACCTTTCTTGATTAGGCTAGTTGCAGCTTTCTGAATGTTTACGCCGTAGAGCACACCATTCTGAACCTTAAAAGGTGTTTCTAAGTGTAATGTGTTCATTAGTTGGTCAGCAGAATCTGCTGATGCTGAAAAAATTGGTTCTGCATTAAGTTTTCCGCTAATGTGGGTTTTGGAGGACAGCATCGAAGCGATTTTCTGCAATTCCACTTGGTTAACATCAAGGTTGCCACTAAGTTTGTATCCTTTTAGCCAACTAAGTGTAACTGTGCCACTGGCTGAGCCGCCATAAAGCTTTGCGCTCATTTTGCTAAATTTGACATCTTTGCTCGTTGCAATGCCTTTAATATTCAATTCATCTAGTACTAACTGAGGTCCTATTGGTAACATCCATTTTTTTGCACTCGCATCAATCAGGTAGCTAGATTGGTCTGGCTTAATGGAAATATTGAGGGCACCATCTAATGTGGTAATCGAAGCTTCAATTGGTTTGCCGGTGTTGTCTAGATTAGCGCGCGCATTGAATGGGCCAAAATTCACTTTGCCAAACTTAATCAGTGCATTAACAAAACTGATGCTCTCGACTCTGACCTGCAATGGTTGCTGCGATGCAGGGTCGACATTAGTCTTGCTCAATTTTACAATCTTATCAAAGGTCTTCTGAGTAAAGATTGGGGATTCGACCTCTATACTCTTAATTACTATCGAAGACTTCAGTAAGGAGAAAATATCCGGTATCAGAACCACTTTGCTTAAGATAATATCCTCATTAGTGCCTACTGTGATGCCATCGACAGTGAGATGTGGTCTTGGTAAGGAGGTGAATTTGATACTTTTTATCGATACTGGTTCTTTAAGCTCGGTAGAGATTGCTTTCTCAATGCGTGGGATATAATCATTGAATGTAAGGAAAAATGGCACAGCCAAAGCAATTGCAAGTAGCAAGCCGATTGCGATGAGAATGCGCTTAAGCCATGTGGTAATCC
>CAINWC010000049.1 GCA_903854305.1 uncultured Pseudomonadota bacterium
GCCAACCCTACACGACGCCATGCACGGTCGAACGGGTCATTCAACACCAAAGTTGCGCTACCATCAGCTTCTTTTACCACTTCAGCACGTTTTAATGTCACAGCTTGAGCAATGATAGCTTTAGACTTTTGCTCTTCAACACCAAGCTTAACCATCAAACGGCGCAATAGCTCATCGTCAAGCTCAATATCTCTAGCATCCGCTTCTTTCACTGTTTTTGCACCTGGCTTATAGCCTGTTTCAATTTCACCGATATTTGTTCTTACCCTGTTTTTACCATCATCTGGCGCACCAGAAACAGAGCGATGTGACATATAGATTTCAGTCGTATTGGCGTCATTTCCGCGGTCTAAACGCGTACGAAATTTCTTCTTATCGGCAAAACCTGATAATTTATCTAACCACTTATCAAATTTATCACCGACATTACCTGATTCATCCTTTTTAATCGCTTCAGAATCAATCCATTCAGTTTCCATTACACCGAGTTGTGGATTTTCTACACGGACAGCAAAACCCATCTCCGTCCAAAAATCGCGAATCACCGGCCATATTTTTTCAGCAGGCGCATTGACGACTAACCATCGTTGCGCACCCGCCTTTTCTAGCCTAACGCCCTCAGGTGAGGTTAATATTTTTTCAGCGGCAACTTCCTGTCCTTCTTGCGCTTGGCTGTAGGTCGAGTAATTGGCACTTCCTGGAATAGAGTAGGCATCACTGACAGGACTCGCCGTTAAATCTGGCGGCACTTCTAGTGGTTTAGTGCGATTAGCGCCTTTGTAGTCTGAAGTATTGTTGATAAACGGGATAGAATCGCAACCAACTAAGCTTGCTAGCAGCAACATGCCGATGGCTGTGCGTTTAATTGTGCCGGGGTTGATCGCGCTTGGTTTGATATTAGTTTGTTTCATTCAGACCTCTTTATAAGACTTTTTTATAAAATATTGGCAAGCTTGCACGCACTGCGCACGACATCATGATATTGCGCAGACAAATTCACCATGGGCAACCTAATGCCTGTTTTAATCATGCCCATTTCTGCCAACACCCATTTCACTGGAATCGGGTTGGCTTCTACGAATAGTTTTTGATGCAATCCAAAGAGTCTTGCGTTGATTTTACGAGCAGTTATTGCATCACCGGCTATCGCTGCCACGCACATTTCATGCATCAATTTTGGTGCAATATTACCAGTTACGGTAATCACGCCTTTACCGCCTAGTAGCATCAGAGACATTGCGGTGGCGTCATCACCACTCAGTACCGCAAAATCATTTGGCGCACGTAACAACAAATCGGTTCCGCGCTCAATGCCTCCTGTGGCATCTTTAATGCCAATAATGTTTTTATGTGAGGCTAACCGCAGCGTCGTGTCATTTGTAATGTCGCAACTAGTGCGGCCAGGTACGTTATACAATATTTGCGGGATATCAACCGCATCAGCAATCGCCGTAAAATGCTGAAACAAGCCTTCTTGCGTAGGTTTGTTATAGTAAGGCGCCACCAGCAAGCAGGCATCAACGCCAAGCTCCTTGGCCTTTTGTGTGAGTAAAATAGCCTCTTTGGTTGAATTTGCACCAGTACCGGCGATCACTGGCACTCGGCCATTGACTTGGCTGACAGCCGTTTTAATGAGCAGGCAATGCTCGTCAAAATCTACCGTAGGCGACTCCCCGGTCGTACCCACGATCACAATACCATCAGTGCCTTGATCCACATGAAAATCAATCAATGCATTCAAAGAGGGAATATCCAAGCTACCATCTTCAAACATAGGCGTAACAATAGCGACTAAACTACCTTGCAACATAGCAAACCTAAACGATTCATAATCCTGCATTTTAACTTAAAAGCCAGTCAAATAAACACCTTGTAAACTTAAACTTTAAAGTGCATCGTAGTTATTGCTAGCTATTGATATTCGATATGTTCATAAAATCATAACTCACTACACTTTGCCTATGCAAAAACTATTCGATATATTGTGCATCCCAGTGTTTTACGCAACTTTTTTTCAATTGAGCATGTCGTAAAAGCAGTATAATTATGCTTGCAATGAATTGCAGATAACAGCGTTTAACTTAGGGTTTTTACAATATAATGGTCGGAACTGATTTTTTAATATGACATTTGATTTTCATCATTACATCATGATTTTAATCGGCACAGTTTTTGTGAATAACATTGTGTTGGTGAAAATACTCGGGCTATGCCCATTCATGGGCGTTTCTAAAAAACTAGAAGCATCCATCGGCATGGCTGGCGCTACGGCATTCGTATTAAGCATCGGCTCTATGACAAGTTGGGGTATCAATCACTATTTACTTGAACCAAATGGCTTAGAATATCTGCGCACCCTGTCCTTTATTGTCATTATTGCTGGCGTTGTGCAATTTACTGAGATGGCGATGGAAAAGAATTTTCCACCGCTGTATCAATCACTGGGTATTTTCCTACCACTCATTACTACCAATTGCGCAGTGCTAGGTATTCCATTGCTCAACGCTCAGGCAAGCCATAGTTTTCTTGAATCCTTACTATTCGGAATGGGCGGCGCAATTGGATTTTCACTAGTGCTGATTTTATTCGCATCGATGCGCGAAAGATTAGAAGCATCTGATATTCCTATCGTACTTAAAGGCTCTGCAATTGCCATGGTAACCGCTGCGCTCATGAGTTTAGCGTTTATGGGTTTTGCTGGTCTTGATAAATACTAAATTCGATTTTCAATTTTAACGTTATGTTACTCATTTCACTTTACATCATGCTCGGCCTTGCCCTCATTCTTGGGCTTGTACTAGGGTTTTCTGCTCTAGTATTTAAAGTGGAGGGCGACCCGTTAGTGGCACGCATTGATGCAATATTACCGCAAACACAGTGCGGTCAATGCGGCTACCCTGGCTGCAAACCTTATGCAACAGCAATTGCAGCTGGCGAAGCTGACATTAACCAATGCCCGCCAGGTGGTGATGCCGGCGCACATGCTTTAGCCGATTTAATGGGCGTGGAATACAAGCCTCTCAATGCCGAACATGGTTTACCAAAACCTAAGTCTGTCGCTTTTATTGATGAAGCCACCTGCATCGGTTGTACTTTATGTATTCAAGCCTGCCCTGTTGATGCCATTTTAGGCGCAGCTAAACACATGCATACAATTATTGCTTCTGAATGTACTGGTTGTGAATTATGCCTTGCACCTTGCCCTGTAGATTGCATCACTATGGTCCCTGTTGCTGAAAACCCAGATAATTGGAAATGGAAATACCCAATTATTCCGATTGTAGCGGTACCTTTTGATATGAAAACGTCTAATTTAAATAGCATAACCGCATGAGTGAAATTATTAATTTTGCGAGCAATTTGATTCGCAGCGCTTTACCTAACAACGGCTTGAAAGATATTTTCAGGTTTAATGGAGGTGTACATCCGCCAGAACACAAGTCGGAATCGACAACCCATCCAATCACTAAGCTTGCGATACCTGAAAAGCTAATCTTGCCATTGCGGCAGCACGTTGGTCATATCCCTAAAATAAAAGTGCAAGTCGGTGACTACGTCCTTAAAGGACAGATGCTCGCGGAGCCAGAAGGCTCGGTATCTGCGGCGATTCACGCGCCAACATCTGGCGTGGTATCCGCCATTAGCGAAGCAGTGATTCCACACCCTTCCGGCTTGCCGGATATGTGCATCACATTAACACCAGATGGTAAAGATTCATGGGCTGAGCTACAGCCCGTTGATTGGCGGCATACCGATAAAAAATCCCTGGTTGAGAGATTACGGTCATCAGGTATTGTTGGCTTGGGTGGCGCTACTTTTCCAACCCACATTAAATTACGGACCAATGGAAAGTCGAACGTTCATACTTTGGTAATCAACGCAGCCGAGTGCGAACCCTATATTACTTGCGACGATATGCTGATGCGCGAGCGTGCAGATGAAATCATCAAAGGCATCGAAATCGTCCAATATTTGCTGGGCGCAGAAAAATGTATCGTTGGCATTGAAGATAATAAACCTGTCGCCGCCAGCGTGATGACTAAGGCTTGCATGGCAAGCCCAGCAATCACGGTAAAAATAGTACCTACACTTTACCCTAGCGGTGATGCACGTCGATTGATTCATTTGTTGCTAGGCATTGAAATCCCTAACGATAAACGCTCAACCGATGTCGGCATACAGGTATTTAACGTGGCAACGGTGCTGGCAATTTACCGTTACTTTGAGTTTGGTGAACCGTCTATCAGCCGCATTGTAACCATGACTGGCAATGTAACTGTGCCACAGAATTTTGAAGTGTTATTCGGCACGCCACTAAAAGCATTAGTAGCTGCCGTAGGCGGCGTCAAACCAAATACCACGCATTTTATTATGGGCGGCCCTATGATGGGCTTTGATTTGCCGAATGACTTGGTGCCTATTACCAAAGCGGCTAATTGCATTATTGCAGCAGCACCCAACTTGTTTGCACCACCACCGCCAGCGATGCCCTGCATCCGTTGTGCACGTTGTGCCGATGCCTGCCCTGTGAACTTACAGCCGCAAGAGTTGTATTGGTTTTCAAAATCAGATAACTTTGAAAAAGCGCGTGACTACAATCTGTTCGACTGTATTGAATGCGGCTGCTGCACTTATGTATGTCCAAGTGATATTCCCTTAGTGCAATATTATCGTTACGCTAAAAGTGAAATTATTGCGCTGGATAAAGCCAAAGAAGCAGCAGATTTGGCGCGGGAACGTAATGATTTTAGATTAGCGCGCATTGAACGTGAAAAGTTCGAACGCGCGCAAAAGCATGCTGAGCGGGCGCAGGCAGCTAAATCTGAAATTAAAGTTGCTGAGGTTAATGTTACAGAAGTTAAAGATGAGGCGATTAAGCCTGAAGATGCTGCGGTTTCTAAACTTATAGAAAATGTACCTGCAAGCACTGACAAACAAGCCGCAATCGCAGCTGCCGTTGCTCGTGCAAAAGCGCAGAAATTAGCCGCTACAGCGAACACCACTGAGATGCCTGCAGAAAAAACTGCTACTGTTTTGCCGATAACAACCGAATCTAAAACAACAGAAGCAGAAACCGCAGCCTTAAAAGACTCTGAATTAAGAGCAAAGCAAGACAAACAAGCGCTGATCGCTGCGGCCATTGAACGCGCAAAAGCGCAAAAACTTGCCGCAGCACAAGCAGGTATTGCACCAAAAAATATTGAAAACGTGAGTGCTACGGTGCAGGCTGAAATCAATGAAACTGATGCGATACGTGAAAAAGCAAAACAGGCTGTCGACACAAAAGTATTAGAAAGTAAAGCATCAGATTAAAAATGTTAATAGGATAAGCACGTGAATCGCTCACCATATATTACCGACGCACCAACCGTTAGCACCATTATGTTCAAGGTGTTACTGGCACTTGTGCCTGGCATTATTGCCTACGTATGGGTCTATGGCGGCGGCATTTTAGTCTCGCTGACACTCGCAACGCTTACTGCACTGACGGCGGAAGCTATACTACTTAAAATCCGCCAGCGTCCGGTTACACCATACTTGATGGACATGAGTGCCGTGGTAACCGCATGGCTACTGGCTTTGGCATTACCTCCTTTAGCGCCTTGGTGGCTGGTTATTGTCGGGACGTTTTTTGCGATTGTCATTGCCAAACAACTCTACGGTGGCTTGGGCTACAACCCGTTTAACCCGGCAATGGTTGGTTATGCCGTATTGCTCATTTCTTTCCCATTGATTATGACGAAATGGCCTGCGCCATTATTGCTGGCTGAACATCCACTGGGTTTCATGGATCAGCTGCATTTTATCTTTTCGAACGTATTACCCGCAGATATTAAAGTCGATGCCATTACTTCCGCCACGCCATTGGATTACCTAAAAACACAATTGATGCTGAAACATGAGGTGGCCAGCATCACGCAAGCGCCTATATTCGGTACATTTGGTGCAAAAGGCGGTGAAATAGTAACGGGCGCATATCTACTAGGTGGCTTGTATTTATTGCAGCAACGCATTATCAGCTGGCATTTGCCCACGGCCTTCTTAGCCGCTTTAGCGACAATCTCACTAGCATTCTATGCGATTCACCCGGCACACTTTGCTAATCCGCTATTTCACTTAATGAGTGGCGCATCCATGTTATGTGCGTTTTTTATCATCACAGACCCTGTTAGCGGGCCTACGACACCAAAAGGGAAACTGTATTTTGCCGCGGGTGTTGGCGTACTTACCTACTTAATCCGGGTCTATGGCGGCTACCCAGATGGCGTTGCATTTGCAGTGTTACTCATGAATATGTGTGTACCACTGATTGATGCGCTGACACAACCGCGTGTCTTTGGACATGAAAACTAGGTAAATGCTATGTCAGATTCGATTGTAAAACACACGTCCAAAACTGCCATCACTATGATCGCATTCGCTTTTATTGGTACAGCCCTATTAGCCTATGTGTTTGAAATCACACGTGCGCCGATTGAAGCAAGCGAAGCCGAAGCCCGATTAGCGCTTTTTAAACAAATTCTGCCTGAGAGTGCTTACGATAACGACTTACTAAAACAGGTCATTAAAATAGCACCTAGCGAACTGCTAGGTAACCATTTACCCACAGAAGCGAATATCGCAACACTCAACCATAAAGCAGCTGGCATCATATTAGAAGCCGTTGCACACGACGGCTATAGCGGCGACATCAAATTGTTGATTGCAATTCGTGCTGATGGCTCTATCAGCGGGGTGCGCGTATTAGCACATAAAGAAACACCTGGTTTGGGTGATTATATTGACGTTGCACGCGGCAACTGGATAAAACTGTTTAATAATGAATCTTTAGCCAAAACACCTGCCAAACTATGGCAAGTAAAAAAAGACGGCGGAAAATTTGATTACATGGTGGGCGCAACGATTACGCCACGTGCCGTGGTAAAAGCGGTTTTGAAAGCAGTACAATTTTTTGAGTTGAATAAAGATACACTTTTTGCTGATTCAAGAAACGTAGCCACTGAAAATACAGGCTTAATTCACAAGCATAAGGATTAATCATGAGTAATATTTACAAAGAAATCACCATCAACGGCTTATGGAAACAAAACACTGGTGTAGTGCAATTATTAGGTTTATGCCCAACGCTAGCCGTCACCACTAGTGCCGTAAATGGCTTAAGCCTAGGCCTAGCTACTGCGCTAGTGATGGCTGCGGCCAATGGTTCTGTATCGCCTGTGCGTAAGTTAGTGCCAAACGAAATTCGTGTGCCGGTGTTCATTCTGGTCATTGCCACATTAGTTACCGTGATTGATTTGTCAATCAATGCCTTTGCGCACCCGCTACATAAAGTTTTGGGGATTTTCATTCCGCTGATTGTCGTGAACTGTATTGTACTTGCGCGGGTAGAATCCTTTGCCGCTAAAAATACTACAGTACCGTCTATGTTAGATGGTTTTATGATGGGTTCAGGCCTGATGCTGGTGCTAGGTTTGCTTGGCGCTATACGGGAATTAGTGGGTAAAGGCACCATTTTATCTGGCTTAGATTTAGTATTTGGTCCCGTCGCTAAACAACTCATGTGGACCAGTACTGATTACCATGGCTTACTTTTAGCGGTATTACCGCCTGGTGCATTTTTAGGTTTGGGGTCTCTCATTGCGATTAGAAACTGGATTGAAATCAGAAATACAGCTAAAACTAATGCAGCAACACCAACATTAAAAACCTCATTAAGTCACTAAAGCATTTATATAAGCGACTATGAATGCTAAGCAACGTTTTGAAATATTCAAACGCTTAAGTATTGCTATTCCCAACCCAAGCACCGAACTCAGGCATAACAGCACATTTGAGCTGTTGATTGCAGTGATTTTATCGGCACAGGCGACGGACAAAGGCGTTAATCTTGCCACCGAGCAACTGTACGCCGTTGCCAATACACCTGAAAGTATCTTGGCCCTCGGCTTATCCGAGTTGGAGCAATACATTAAAACCATCGGCTTATACCACGCCAAAGCTAAAAATATATTGGCTACCTGCCAAATGTTAATCTCTCAGCATCAATCACAAGTTCCCAATACCCGTGCCGCACTGGAGACATTGCCTGGCGTAGGCCGTAAAACCGCTAATGTTATATTGAATACCGCATTTGGTGAACCAACGATTGCCGTAGATACCCATTTATTTAGATTAGGCAATCGCATCAAACTAGCCACAGGTAAAACTGTTTTAGAAGTCGAGATGAAGTATCTAAAAACCATTCCGCCAGAGTTTATGCAAGATGCACATCATTTATTGATATTACATGGTCGGTACACTTGTACTGCACGTAAACCCAAATGCGCTGAATGCTGTATTGAAGATTTATGCGAATACAAGGCCAAAGAATACAATACAACAGCAATCCACCAAAAAGTCCAATAATGAAAGTTGCAACAAGTATTGTACTTGGCAATAAAGCCACCCCTGAATTAGCCACCAAGGCCGTGACTCAAGCGATGCAAAAAGCTGGGCTTACTGTCGCCAATAGCATCTTGCTCATGCTAACCTCTGAGTTTGCACACAATCCTCAACCAGCCATCAAAGCAGCAGCAAAAGCGGCAAACTGCATGCTAGTCATAGGCTGCACGGCTATGGGTATATTTACTGAAGATGACTGGGTGCTTGATGCACCGGCCGCAGCAGTGATGGTGTTTGGCGATAGCGTTTCTTTACAGCCATCAAATCTAAACCACACTCATCAACCTTTATTCACGCTAACAGCCCCCAATGCCATTAACAGCACTTGGTTGAATGATGGCAATACTAGGTTTGGCGGTGTTTCTGGCGATGCAATCGGCCAAGGTTGTTTTGCTGTCTGGCAGAATGCAAAAGGTGAAATATCTGGTCAAGTAGAAGCATTCTTTACTGGAGTGAAATTAGCCACTAAAGCGTCACATGGTTTACAAATACTGACTTACCCACAACAAATTGAGCATGTAAACGGCTTTGATATTACGCGGCTAAGCAACAACTCCCCACTTTCTTCATTACTGAAAGCTTGGAAAGCACAAAGTAAAAGTGACGGTCCTATACCGCTACATCTAGTGATGGCAATCTACGCCAACAATGCTGAAGCGATTAATCATGGAGAATATAAGCAAACCAATCTCATTGCTTATGATGAACTCAGTGGCAGCATCACGCTTGCGCAGCCGTTGGAAGTGGGGCAATTTTTAAGCTGGGGATTACGTGATAAAACTGTGGCAGAAGCTGACATGTCGCTTATAACACGTCAATTGAGGCATGAATTAGGTGCGGAGCCAAACTTCGGCCTTCTATTTTCCTGCTTAGGTCGAGGCCCTTATTTATATGATGGTATTGACCGAGATTTAAAAGTCATCACCCAACAATTACCCAATATGCCATTATTAGGCTTTTATGGTAACGGTGAAATTGCATCCGTTGCGGATGAAAATCAATTGCTAGCGCATTCTGCCGTGCTTTCTCTATTTGCTGCGCTAAGTGAAGACGCAAGCGCTTAAACATTAAAATAATCAAAATAAGGTTTTATCATCCATGAGTTTGTATAACCCAAGCCGCGATCAAGCCCGTCAGTTTTTATTTGACGCATGGGCAAAATTTAAACAGCAAACAATCCTTTCTGATTTAGAAAAAATCGCGATTGAAGTGATTCAAATGCACCCTGAGTATCACGTCATTTTAGATTCACCTGCGCACTATATGAATCAACAATATTTTCCTGAGATGGGTGAAACCAATCCATTTTTACATTTAAGCCTGCATTTATCGGTGATTGAACAAATTAACATCAACCAACCAATTGGCATCACGCAGGTTTATGATAAATTACGACAACAATATAACGATAGTCATTTGGCTCAGCATGATGTGCTTGAATGTTTGGCCGAAACGATTTGGCAGGCACAGCGCAATAGCCAACCGTTAGATTCTGAAACCTATCTGAATTTACTGAAACAGAAATCTGGACAAACTTGATGACTAACAACGCAAATGATTGGCTTAACGAACATGGCGATTATCTTTATCGCTTTGCATTAGCAAGGCTACGTGACCCTCACCAAGCAGAAGATGCTGTGCAAGAAACCATGTTGGCCGCCATTAAAAACAATAGCTTTGAAGGCGAATCATCAGCACGCACGTGGCTGACAGGCATACTCAAACATAAAATTATTGATCTACAGCGCAAGTTAATTCGAGAACAACCCATTTCTGACTTAGTCGATTTAGATGCGTCTGAAACCAGTATGGATGACTTTTTTGACAAGAGCGGCCATTGGCTTGAAAAACCGCAATTCTTAGAAATGCCAGAAAATGCACTTCAACAAAAACAGTTTCTAAGTATTTTAAATACTTGTCTAGACAAACTACCCGCTAAGTTGTCGGCCATATTCATGATGCGCGATGTACATGAATCAGATAATGAAAATATTTGTAAGGAACTGAATATCACCGCGACCAATGCTTGGGTGATGTTGTATAGAGCTCGAATGGGGTTAAGAAAATGCTTAGAGATACATTGGATTGCGGGGTAACTATATGAAATTAATGCTTACTTGCAAACAAGCTAGCCAGATCATCTCGCAGTCTTTAGATAACCCTTTGTCATGGCAAGACCGTCTGAGATTAAAGTTTCATCTTTTTATTTGCGATGCCTGTACTCGTTTTAATCAACAATTACATTTATTAAACACCGTGATAAAACGAATCATTAAGACGACTGAAAGTGACAATACGATACAACTTAACTCAGAAGCAAAAGCTCGAATCACTCAAGCGATTGAATCTAGCAGTCATTAACAGCAATGATTAAATGACAACAATTTTTAACCTTATTTTTAATTATTTACAAAGGATTTACCATGAATAAAACTCAAAAAACTATTGCCCTTGCCATCAGCGGTGCATTTGCATTATCAATCGCGGCTACATCTGTAAATGCTGCAGAAAATCCATTTTCTGCAAAAACATTATCCTCAGGCTATCAAGTAGCCGATAACACCACCACCACTAAAATGAAAGATGGTAAATGCAGCACAGGTAAATGTGGTGCTACAAAAAAAGCAGCGATGAAAAAAGACATGGCAGACAAAGCTGCAATGGAGAAAGCGCCTATGGAAAAATCTAAAGAAGGCTCATGCAGTGCTGAAAAAATGAAAGAAGGAAATTGCAGCGCAGAAATGAAAAAAGAGATGGCTAAATAATTTCAATCGAGACTTGTAATCAAGGCTATGCTTAAAACTATTTAGGGTTCGATATGACGACATTTAATCATGCCGAATCAACCATTAACGGCGTAGGTTTGGGGTTAAAGCGTGAGCTAATACCCCAAATTCAGGCTGCTTTTGGTCAGGAACTAATTTCTAATATTAACTTTGTTGAAATAGCGCCTGAGAACTGGATAGAGGTTGGTGGTAAAGCACGCAAACAACTTGATTGGTTTGTTGAGCGATATCCAATCGTATGTCACGGTTTATGTTTGTCATTGGGCGGCCTAGCGCCACTTAATACGGCTTTTTTACAGCAAGTAAAAAAGTTTTTAACTCAATATAACATCCCGCTTTATACCGAACATTTAAGCTACTCTACCGATGGTTACAAAGGTCAGCAAGGCTATCTATATGACTTACTGCCGATACCCTTTACTGAAGAAGCCGTGCATTACGTAGCAAAACGTATACGCCAAACACAAGATATTCTAGGCCAACGGATTGCGGTAGAAAATGCTTCTTTTTACGTGCAAGCGCCAATCTCCACCATGGATGAATTGACCTTTATTAAGGCAGTGTTAACAGAAGCAGATTGTTTGCTACATTTGGACATCAATAATATTTACGTTAACAGTGTCAATTTTGGCTTTGATGCCCACGAATTTTTACGCGGCATACCCGGTGAGCGCATTGTATATAGCCATGTTGCCGGACATTATCAACAAGCACCTGATTTATTGATAGATACGCATGGTGAAGATGTAATCGACCCAGTTTGGACGCTGTTGGAAGAAGCCTACCAACTTTTCGGTGCGTTCCCTACGCTACTGGAGCGCGACAATAACATACCGCCTTTGCCTGCATTGATACGTGAAGTGGATAAGATTGCGACGCTTCAAAGCAAATCTCAACAGCACACATCAATGACACTTCAAGTACATAGTTAACCATTGCATGACAAACGACACGCCATATTTTCAACGCTACCAGCAAGCATTTACTGCTTACATACGCGATCCGTTGCAGCAACCACGCCCAGCAGGAGTAGCAGCTAAACGGATGAACGTTTACAAAGAGATCGTGTTTAACAATCTTTTTGAATCAGTTTCAGCTTGTTTTCCAGTTGCACAAAAGGTGTTGGGCAAACGTGCTTGGTTGGCGTTAGTGCGTCGATTCTTTCGTGATCACTCTGCGAATAGCCCAATTTTTAGACAGATTCCTGAAGAGTTTGTTATTTACCTAAAAAAAATAGTTACCTATCGAATGAAACGCATCTACCGCCATATCTAACGAGTCTTTGTCATTACGAATGGATCGAGCTACTGGTTTCATCAATGGCGGATATGAATGATGTAGCAGTAAGCGCTATACAAAGCGTTAACCTGAAAGATGACTTACTCGCGCATAGACCTGCGTTTACACAAAGCATGCAGTTACTGAATTACGATTATGCGGTACATAAGATATCAACCCGCTACAGATCTACTGAAGCAATAAACACCCAGCTTCTAGTCTATAGAAATGCAGAATATATCGTAAAATTTGTTGAGCTGAACCCTGTTACTTACAGATTGATTGAGTTACTGCAAAACCAGACTAACACTGGTGAGCAAGCACTCACTTTGGTTGCAAATGAATTAAATCATCTACAACCAGAAAGTGTGATTCAATTTGGACTGGAAATTTTAAATGACTTGCGAGCACAAGGCATCATACTGGGTGTTTATAGTGAGCGTTAAAGTAAGTGATAGCCAGCTGTAACACTAGTCAAAACTCACTTGCTGTAACTGCCGCTCGTCTAGCGTTGCTAGCAAGTTTTTTTGATCGTTTTGACTCATATCCCACCAGCCTTTTATTTCATCGATAGTACGATAACAACCTTGGCACAAGCCCGTTAGATCGTCCATAGCACATACACTGATACACGGTGATTTAATCTCTGATTTTTCTGACATAAGGCTCTATCGTTCTATTAATGGATTAATAATGGCTTCGTAACCGACATATGACATCTGAGATGCTTAGCTTAAAACGCCGTGGCATTGTTTGTACTTTTTACCTGATCCGCATGGGCAAGGATCATTTCTGCCGACCTTTACACCATCACGTATCACTGGCTGTGATGAAACATCTGTCGCCGCTTCTTGTCCATCGGTACTGTTGGCAATCGCTAGGGCTTCATCATAATCAGCATGTTGATATTGCACGTTTTCAACCTCAACAGGCCTATCAACCGCTTCAACATCAGCTTCTGACTTCACTTGCACCAACATGGTTACTTTGGTGACTTCGCTTTTCACTGAGTTTAACAATCCTTCGAACAACTCAAATGCTTCGCGCTTATATTCTTGCTTAGGATTTTTTTGCGCGTAAGAGCGTAAATGAATCCCTTGGCGTAAATGATCCAGCGCGGCTAAATGTTCACGCCAATGATTGTCCAAGCTTTGTAACATGACAGAACGCTCAAATTGACGCATGATGTCTGCACTTGCCTGCTCTTCTTTAGCGACATACGCACTTTCTGCCGCTTCAAGAATACGATCGCGTAAGGTTTCTTCATGCAGATCAGGGTTATCTTCTAACATTTTTTGTAACGGAATTTCTAACCCAGCCTCAGCCTTAAGCTCTCGTTCTAAACTCGATACATCCCATAACTCTTCAACGCTATTTGGTGGAATGTGGGTTGCAATCATGCTGATAAGCACATCTTCACGCATCGCTTGAATCGTGTCACCTACATCTGCGGCTTCTAATAATTCATTGCGTTGCTCGTAGATTACTTTACGTTGATCATTGGCGACATCATCATATTCGAGTAGTTGTTTACGAATATCAAAGTTACGGCCTTCAACTTTACGCTGCGCATTTTCAATCGCACGTGTCACCCATGGGTGCTCAATCGCCTCACCATCAGGCATATTAAGCTTTTCCATAATCGCTGAAACGCGATCAGAAGCAAAAATGCGGAGTAATTGATCTTCTAAAGAAAGATAAAAACGGCTTGAACCTGCATCACCTTGACGACCAGAACGACCACGCAACTGATTATCTACGCGACGTGACTCATGGCGCTCAGTACCTGCAATATGCAAGCCACCAGCCGCTAAAACCGCATCATGACGTTGTTGCCATTCAGCTTTAATTGCAGCAATACGCGTTACTTTTTCTGCATCGCTCAGCGTGGCGTCTTCTTTAACCGCCTCTATATCAGACTCTGGGTTGCCACCTAAAACAATATCAGTGCCGCGACCCGCCATGTTTGTGGCAATAGTAATCACACCTGGACGACCAGCCTGTGCAATGATATGCGCTTCACGCTCATGCTGTTTAGCGTTAAGCACTTGATGCTCTAGCTTTTCGGCATTCAATAAATTAGAAATAAGTTCTGAATTTTCAATCGAAGTCGTACCCACCAATACTGGCTGACCGCGACTTTGGCAGTCTTTGATATCCAAGATAACCGCAGCATATTTCTCTTGTGCGGTACGATAGACTTTATCCATATTGTCTTTACGCAACATCGGGCGATGCGTTGGAATCACGACAGTTTCTAGATTATAAATCTGGTTAAATTCATAAGCTTCAGTATCAGCAGTACCTGTCATGCCAGAAAGCTTGGCGTACATACGGAAGTAGTTTTGAAAGGTAATTGATGCAAGCGTTTGATTTTCTTTTTGGATCTCAACACCTTCTTTGGCCTCAACCGCTTGGTGCAAACCATCAGACCAACGACGGCCCGGCATCATACGGCCATTGATTTCATCCACAATAATCACTTCGCCATCACGCACCACATAGTGCTGATCTCTGTGATATAAGTTACGTGCGCGCAATGATGCATACAAATGATGCACCAATGTAATATTGGCCGCCTCATACAAACTTGAACCTACAGGTAACAAGCCAGATTCCGTGAGTAAATCTTCCGCATGCTCGTGGCCCTGTTCAGACATGACGACATTTTGGCCTTTTTCATCAACCCAAAAGTCGCCAGCGCCCTCTTCTTCAGTTTGTGCTACCAGTTTTGCAGCAACGGCATTAATTTGGTTATACAACGCAATGCTATCATCCGCTTGACCCGAGATAATCAGCGGCGTACGTGCTTCGTCAATTAGGATTGAATCCACTTCATCAATCAGCGCATAGCTCAAGCCACGCTGCACACGCTCTTCACGGCTATGCACCATGTTATCGCGCAGATAATCGAAACCATATTCGTTATTCGTACCGTAAGTAATATCAGCGGCATAAGCTTGGCGCTTCACATCAGTAGGCATTTGTGAAAGGTTAATACCGATGCTCAAGCCTAAAAAGTTGTAAAGTTTGCCCATCCATTCAGCATCACGCTTGGCAAGATAGTCATTCACTGTCACTACATGAACACCCTTTCCCGTCAGCGCATTTAAGTAAACCGGCAGCGTAGCTACCAGCGTTTTACCTTCACCTGTACGCATTTCGCCGATCTTACCTGCATTTAACACCATGCCGCCTATCATTTGTACGTCAAAATGGCGCATACCTAGCGCACGTTTACCACCCTCACGTACTACCGCAAAGGCTTCTGGTAAAAGCTGATCCAAAGTCTCACCATTGGCATAACGTTGTTTAAATTCAGCTGTTTTGGCTTGAAGCGCCTCGTCGGATAAAGCCTGCATTGCTGGCTCAAGCGCATTAATTTGTTGTACTTTTTGCGCATACTGCTTAACAAGCCTATCGTTACGGCTACCGAATAATTTTTTGAACAACGTGGATATCATGAAATGAGTGACTTTCCGCTTAAAGGATAAAAGGCTTTGGAGTTAGGTGAATGTGAAAAATTTTATTGAGATTTCGTGTTGGGTATTAGCTTCTAAAAGAGTACATATATTTTTCGTTTTTATCATAAATCGTAAATATCACAATTTATGGTTGGTAAATGGGGCGTATATTTTAATATTCAACCACTAGCTACAATTCAAAACGCTTCAACTACTGACCTTAAGATACTGCCTTGGGTCTAGCGGATTACCATTCAAGCGAATTTCATAATGTAAATGCGCCCCAGTAGAGCGGCCCGTATTACCGACTTCAGCAATTATTTGCCCTTTTTCTACACGCTCACCCACTTTAACCAATAGTTTTGAGCTATGTGCATAGCGTGTTTCTAGCCCAGAACCGTGATCAATTTTGACAAGTTTACCATAATCAGGCGTTTGCTCAGCAAACGACACTATGCCGCCAGCCGCAGCATAAATTGGCGTACCGGTTGCAGCAGGAAAATCAAGGCCTTCATGAAAGGCTTTTTCACCATTAAACGGGTCTATGCGCCAGCCAAAGCTAGATGAATTGAAAGCCACTTCCACAGGGCTACTATTGGGCAGCGTATCTTTCAACACACTTTGTTGCAACAATTTAGCCTCAAGGCTACTTAGGTGGTCAGTATCAAACTCTATTTTCGCCATTAACTCTGCAATATATTTTTGCAAATCAACCTCAGATAAAGGTGAATTGCGCACCAATGGGCCGCCTTGACCAGCAGGTAAATTTTTAACAGGGTTTGAGTTTTTTTTCACGCCTGCAGCTTCATCGTGCGCAACAGGCTTTTCACCCGCCAGCTTAGATAGACGCTCACTCTGTGCATCCAATCGCATAATGCGAGCTTGCATTTCGCCCAATTGCACGGCATAGGCATCAAGATGTTTTTGCGGATTGTTAAATGAAAACTTCAATTGCGGAGGAATCAAAGACTTTACCCCCTGTTGCAATGCGGACTCCTGTGGCACAATCAACATGAATGTAATGACAATTGGCAATAGTACGAGCGCGAGCACTATCATGCCAACTTGCAGCACTGACAACGTTTTCGCTTTCGCCATACTATTTGAGACAAATATGATATTCATAGTATTCCTAACCACTACTCGTATATTCAACACCAGCAGTTATGCGCCAGTTTAATTCTTTACTTAAACAACCTGAGCTTGATGCATTAAATGTGCATACTAAGGAAGCTCAAGCTGCGCAAAATATTTGGGAGACGATTGCACCTGACAACCTAGCTAAATTTAGCCATGCAACCGCTATTAAAAATCAACAATTCACCATCTTTGCCCACAACAACGCAGTTGCGGCAAAAATTAAGCTTTTCATCCCTAGCTTGTTGATTAAGCTAGAAAAGCAAGAGTGTGAAGTTACTTCAATTCGGGTGAAAGTGCAAGTAAAATCTACCCCACAAGCCAAGCCAAAAATCATTAGAAAACTAAGCTCACAAGCCGCCTCAGATTTAAAAATTCTAGCCACCAAACTAACTGGCACTCCACTTGGTGACGCTCTGGCTAATCTAGCCAGAAAAGCTGATTAAAAAAGCCAATCGTTAAACAGCCACACGTTTTATGCTGCACCTAGCCGACATTAACTACGGGCTAAACGATATGGTATAAACAGTTGTTCGCACGTTCTAATAGTGCAATAATGAAATTGTTGTTACAAATCATTTACATCATTAAATGTGTTTCAACAAGATATTTCGAGATGTTTAGCGCTTACTTTTTAGATCACAATTGGGGGATTTAGGCTTTTAAAGAAATCGCATTTGATGTTATTTACTGCTTGTTTAACACTTTGTATTTGTTCTTGGTTTCAGTTCACGCTAGTTTTATTTTAACGTTGCATTTTAATGTTGAATCTACGCTCCGTCTTTAATAATGTAATTTATTGAGTATCGGAAACGCAGACTTTATAAAAATTTAGATAGGGAGAAGTCATGTCAGTTGCAATAATGATTGCCATCGGAGCTGCTGTTTTGGCGGTGTTGTATGGCGTAATAATGAGTAAATGGATTTCAGGCCTACCCGCCGGTAACGCACGCATGCAGGAGATCGCAAGCGCCATTCAACAAGGGGCAGCAGCTTATTTAGCCCGTCAATATAAAGCCATCACCATCGTTGGTGTTGTTCTCGCCATTTTAATCGCTATATTTTTAGGTCCTAAAACGGCATTAGGCTTTGTCATCGGCGCTGTGTTATCTGGCGCTTGTGGCTTTATTGGCATGAATGTTTCAGTGAAAGCCAATGTGCGTACAGCACAAGCTGCCACTGGCGGCATTGCCCCTGCACTGGATGTCGCATTTAAAGGTGGTGCAATTACGGGCATGCTGGTCGTAGGGCTAGGCTTACTAGGTGTTGCTGGTTTTTACTGGTTTTTAGGCGGTGAAAATGCAACTGACCTCAATCCACTGATTGGCTTGGCATTCGGCTCTTCTCTCATCTCCATCTTCGCACGTTTAGGCGGCGGCATTTTTACCAAAGGAGCAGATGTAGGCGCCGACCTAGTGGGTAAAGTGGAAGCAGGCATCCCAGAAGATGACCCTCGCAATCCTGCGGTGATTGCTGATAATGTTGGCGACAATGTGGGCGACTGTGCCGGTATGGCCGCTGACTTATTCGAAACTTATGCGGTGACTTTAATCGCCACGATGGTTTTGGGTAGCTTATTACTGACCAACGCAGGTGCTAACGGCATCTTATATCCCCTGATGTTAGCTGCCGTTTCTATCGTCGCTTCTATTATTGGCTGCTTCTTTGTTAAGGCTTCGTCAGGCATGAAAAATGTAATGCCTGCTTTATATAAAGGCCTTGCAGTTGCCGGCACATTATCACTCGTGTTATTTTATTTCGTGACCATGAAAATGTTTCCTGAGGGCTTAATGGCTGGAGACCTGGCTGTTTCTGCTAATCAGCTATTTTACTCATGTGCGGTAGGTTTAGTGCTAACTGCAGCATTGGTATGGATTACGGAATACTACACAGGCACAGACTACGCCCCAGTAAAACACATCGCACAAGCCTCTACGACAGGGC
>CAINWC010000050.1 GCA_903854305.1 uncultured Pseudomonadota bacterium
CCCAATTGAACACCATCCCTGCTTGCATTTCTTGGCCTCTTAAGACGCCGGCCGGCAACCATTCCTTATAAATATAATGAGTTTCTAATCGATTCTGCGCCACCCAATCTGCACTTAATTTAAGTTTTAGGTATTCACTTGTATTGAGCACGTTGAGCGCCACCCGACTTGCTGCCATGAGGGATACGGCAATAATCGACAGGGCAACAAGCACCTCAATTAAGGTGAAGCCTAAATTATTTTTACGCATTTAATGTTCAGCCTTGATCATTGTGACCTGGCCAATCAAATTACCAGTGACTTTGATATGCTTAGACTCATTATGCAAACCGATCACAAATGGGGCCTCAACACCACTTGGATTCATGATCACCTTGGCGTAATGATCCGCTTGCTTCCCCTGCTCTTCGACATATTCAATTTTCACAGTCTCTGGCAGAACCCTTTCTCTCAGTGAGGCATCATCTAGCAGGGGCTCCCATACCTTGAGATCCTGATCTCTTACTAAGAATCGGTAACCCGCGGCCGTTTTATCCCAAGCTATCGCATGCCCCGTGGAGGTCGAAATATCGTTCGCATAATTTAAGAGTGCAGCTAGACGATTGCCCTCCTCGAGCAAGACCTGGTCATGATTTTTACTTAAATTAGGAATCACCATCGCCAAGGATATGCCAAAGACTAAGATGACCAGCATCATTTCAATCAGCGTAAATCCATGCACCCCTTTATAGGCTCCATGAACCGATGTCAGCATCATTTCCTTCCCCGCCCATTGCCCCGTCAGACCCAAAACTAAATACGTCAATGTCCCCATGTAGGCCCGGAGATAAATACTGATAAGGATTACCCCAGGGATCTTTAGGTAACTTATCTAAGTAGCCATCCGCTTTCCAGTTATTAGGCATCGGGGGTGAACTTGGTTTGGTGACGAGCGCCTGCAGTCCCTGCTCGGTAGAAGGCAACCTCTGATTGTCGAGCTTGTAGAGTTTCAGTGCCTGAAGAATCGATGCAATATCCTGCTTTGAGGCCATGATTCTAGCTTCATCTGGGCGACCCATAATCTTGGGGACAATCAAGGACGCCATAATGCCCATGATTACGATCACAATCATGATCTCAATAAGCGTAAATCCTGCTTGGTACGACTTTTTCATCCAATCCCTCCGTTACATCCATCGCGAAAACAAGTCCCGCTTAAATTAAATTTAGTTTTCCTAATCTTCTTATCAAACACTAACGATTACCAAGCTTGCTTTTATTACTGAACCTCGGCTCTCAAATTATCTTTTGAGTAGAACAAGTCAAAATTAATCGGAGAAATCTCATCGAGAAGGAATTTATTCACTTCATTTGCAATTATCTGTACCCCTACTTTTTTATCTTTTGGATTAAATGAAAATCTGCTGTGCCAAACATAAGCATCCGCCAACTGACTATAAATTCTAGCCATCAGAATTAATGTCCCCTCGGCCTTCTGAACGGATGCTTCAAACATGTAATGGGCATCCAACATGACGTTTTGCTTCCTTGAAGGGGCATTAAACATTAGAGAGGCATTGCTTGAAGTAACTTGGATGACATCTAATTCAACTAGCTTAAAAATGACTAGATCAGCAATCTCGGCAACCAAATGCTCATCCTGCTCGAACATATCAATCATTAAAAAAGGCATGATGGCTAATTTTGGAGGGCACAACATTACGTTTGTTTTTTTTAATTGATTGCCATATCTATTCCTACTATTATCACGGTCGATTATCTGAATAGCATAAGTGCCCTTGGGCAGAATAATCTCCACTGGATCATCTGCCCCTGAGGTTTCATAGTACTCACGAAGCTTATTTCTGAGACGTCCAGCCTCGACCCTTACAATCGCATCTTTGGATGGATCGAAATCCTCGCTGCGTTTAAATAATTCTAAGGCAATTACATAGCCCTTAACCCTAGGGCCATTCCCGTCTCTCATTTGCTGAATAAGATATGTCAATAGCTCACGCTGTCGCTTTGATTTTGCGAATACAGCTGAGCTCATGATCTTGTCGATGTAAGTATTTATCATGTCTAGTTCATTGGAATCTGCATTTATATCGGTAAAACTGTTACTCGCTGAACAAGCCCTAAATCAGAATCCTTTAGCATTTGGCTATGCAGAATGTAAGGCCCTATGAAATCTTGAAAACGCATCCGAAATGTTACTGAAGTCGGCATTGCCTGGGTCCCTCCAGCAGGTAATGCCACGGTGTCACACCAATAAGGATCTACTGGGATGCCGTTTAATTTTGTGATGAACATCGGATTGACATGGATGTGAAATACGTGGGCGATGCTATTGCAATTAAAAACGGTCCACTCTTCTATGGCACCAAGAATAACGTTCTGAATAATGCCGTTTGGAGGCTGCAATTCATAATCATAGGTTGGGAAAACAAACGGTGGGAAATATTGGGAACCTTCGATGGGGTTCCCTGTAACCTTAGAGATCCCTGCCTTTGCCATGGCAATCTTTTGCTTAACTGACTCTTTGACTGATGACGCTATTGAAGCTGATTCAGCTATAGCCTCATCAATAAAAGATGGGTCATTGTGTGACGGATCTAAAACCTCATTCCCAACCATGTTGAAAATAATGCTGCGCTTTCTACCGCCCGCACTGGCAAACTCTTTATCAGTAACAGGCTTTAAGAAGTTGCTCACTGGCAATGGAGTGGAAGGCAACTCCATGGCTTCTTTAGCTTCTACCACAACAATCTTGGCAAGAATATCTCCAGGCAAAGTCGCTGTTTGCCTACCTTGTGCAATTTTAACGGGCAGTGATCTAAGTAAATAAGTGCCAGTGGCGCCTGCTTTGATAAGCACGGAAGAGCGATTGCCAGGCGCCAGCAAAATGCCTTTACCATTTTTTTGTCGTCCATCAGGATAATCTTGATAAGTACTACTGCCCCATCCGTCGCTTGTATATTGGTGGAAGGTATGATCATCTAAACTTAGACTGAGGTAGTTAAATACTTGTGTGTTAATGAAGCGCCATCTCTGCACTTCACCGCTTTCCATGACAATAGTGGGTTGACGGACACCATTGATCAAAACAGGCTGTGCATCGACAGCGACATGCTTAAAGTGATTAACTCCATGGCCTGTTGGGTGGTCGGCAATTTGGGCAAACTTTTCAAGTGACCCATTACTGACACTATAGTTATTCTTAATCTCGCTGGTCGCAAAATAGGGTGCTTGAAATAAGAAAATCAACTCTTTTGCTTGATCCATTTCTAGCAAATTGTCTACAGGGCCACGCACCATGATTGCCCCAGACATTAGACTAGCTGCTTGAATTGCACTGCTGCCGTGGTATTGAGGGTGATAGTAGAAAGGACCTTCAGGGTGATCCTTTGGGATTTTATAAACGTACTGTCTTGAATCTCCACCTGGCCTGATTCCACCAGAGTTTGGATCTACCACATAGTCACCATACTCAAGAGGGCTCTTATCCTCGTAAATTCCTGGATATACATGCAGCCCATGCACATGCAAATTAGTCGTATTAGGCTTCATGTAGTTGGTAGGATCACGAAACGCTAGGACAGGTGGATTGACTGGCAAGTTATTGACTAACTTAATCCGTAACTGATCTCCTCCCTTCACCACTAAGGTAGGACCGGAGTAACTTGGTCCATGAGCGTCGTAAGCATAAGCACGGAGTGAAACAGGATATTGATGCTTTGCATTCGCGCCAGATAACTTAGTATTTAAATACGATGCTGTCAGTGTCACGTCGAGCAAACCATTTTTTGCTTCCAACATTGGGGGCTGCACAAAAGTTTGCAATGGATGCACTGCAACACTTCCACCTTCTCGACTGAAAGCTTTTAAACTCGCTGGCATTAACATGCCGGAAGCCACTGTCAGGCCAAAGCGCAAGAACTGGCGACGGTTGAATGCAATGCCATTTTCCATAGACATATGGGACCTAGGCGATAGCTAAGAAAGGTTTAGGGGTTGTTTGCTTTGCAGCTCCAGAGCCCAATTGGCCTGACGCATTACTACCCCATCCTAATAATTGACGCTTACCGATTGCCAATGAGTGCATTTCTCCAGCGGCAATAGCACGAACCCCATTAAGGCCTGAAATCAAAGTAGGATTGGCTCTCGACTTAAGATCGCCCAATCCCAGCTGCCCAAATCCGTTCCAGCCCCAGGCAAAGACTTTACCGCTTGAAGATAAAGCAAGCGAGTAATGCATTCCAGCCGCAACCGCAGTGATTTTCTCTGGAAATACAATACGCTTTGGCCGTTCAATATAGGGATGCGCACCATCCCCCGACTGGCCAAAATTATTGCTGCCCCATCCGTATAAATTGCCATCGGAAGTAACCGCGAGCGCATGCGTGGAACCCACTGCAATCTGAATGATCTTTGCCGAGAATTCGATTGGCTTTGGGATATTGATATTATTAAGATGGCCCATACCCATCTGTCCCGCAGAATTACTTCCCCACCCATATACCTTGTGATCGTTAGTCAGTGCCAACATGAAGTTGTCTCCAAGTACGATGTCTTTTATTGGCGGGAGCCCGGTCACTAAATCAGGTGGCGCATTATTTTGAGAACTGACTCGCCCTAAAGCATAATCAATATTCAATCCCCAGGTATATACCCTGCCTGTTTGATCGATTGCAGCAAAAATAAACTGCCCTGCCGCTACTTTGCTGATATTGGAAATGCCTTTAATTGGGGTGGGTGCTTCTGTAAATGCATCCTGTCCTCCGATCGCAATTTGGCAAAAGCCCCAAATACAAGGGTTCCCATCGGTAACTCCCAAACTAATGCCATAGCCTGCGGATACATTTGAAAAATGAGAGATCTCCCCTACATAAACAGCCCCAGTATTGGGACTTTTATTACTACAGATATCCTGATTGGGCGGAGTTCTGTGACCTGAGCCTGCACCCCCCCAACCTAATACATCCTTCGACTTTAAAAGGGCTAAGGTTTGATCTTTGCCCCCAGAAATACCTGTGATTTCATAGAAATCTTTTTGAACAATTCCCATCGCATTAAAATATTAAGGCAATGGCACATCAGGATAAATAGGAGGATTCTGCGTATATTGGACTTGAGTAAGTTCTTGCATATCAGCTGAACCAAGAGCTCGGTGATAATTTACCTTACCCCTAAAGCAACCGACTGAATATGGATATTCCCTATTAAGTACGTAGTGATATGTGGTTTTTAAAGTTCCATCTGGCATGGTTATTTCTGATGTCGTCCCATGACATTCATCTAGTTCTGCATTAGTCATCATGTGGCTGTCGGCTGCACGCGGCCCAGTAATTGGGAAGCCATCTAAAGCGAACCCAAACACAGGTGATTGGCCTGATACACCCTGGTTAGGGAAGCATTTCCAGGAATAGCCATGCAAGTGATACTGTCCCTTATCTCCATAAGGGTGGCCAAAGCATTGATCCGTAGGCAAGGCATTAACTGGGTTGTACCAGTTGTTACTTGCATCATTAGCAAACTCAATGTGCCATACCGCACCGGTCAATGTAACGCCAACAATGAGTGAGCTGATAGCATATTTTCCCGTTGCTACCGGATTGAGCGGAACAGTGCTAGTTAGATCATATGTACCAATGCCAATTCCATCAGCTTGAACCGTTTGCCCGTTATAAGTGCCTCCAGGCAATACGTGGTAATAATCATAAGCTGCGGTTCCTGATTGCACTGGGAATGTCCCCATTGTCGTGCTAGGTAAACCATTACCGCTAAATGAGCGAGTCCCTGCGACCGTATCGGTGGTCATACTAAATACACTACCTGCAGAGGCATAATCTCTTGCGCTTTTAGATCCAGTTACATAAGGGATCTGCGAGAGTGTAATAATGTTTGTGCTTGTATTAGTCCATGCAGTAGCGGCTTGGGCCAAGGTGGTAACGTTTGCTGCATACGTTATTAATGGGAGAATAAATTGTTTGCTTCTAGTAAATGTTGTAGCAACAGACTCTCCATTTGATGGAGTTGTTAAAGTAGTTGGGGTGCCAGGATCCGAATCGGATGAACCTCCACCACAAGCAAAAAGCGTAATCGTTATAACGCTGAGTAACGCGAGCAAGCCTAAGTATTTTTTATAAATATAGAACACGTGATTAACCATTTTTTTGGATATTCGGAATATTTTAAATTAAATAACAATAATCACATTAGCAATCTTGTACACTTTTTTTTACAAAATTTACCAAAATAAATTATTAATAATCAACAATTTATATGATTAAATTTGATTGAGAAATTTTGCTGTACACTTTTTGATGCGCATTAAGGTAATAGTCAAGAGGTTCTGCCCTAGGCTTTGTGCTGAGAAAATAATCGCTCGCTCATAAAATGAGTCCCCCAAGAAAGGGCTCATTAGAGAGTTCTAGGTATTGAGGGGTTGCGGGGCAGATGTATGCATTAAAACGAATCTAGCCCTCGCAGATAATGGGCATATCGATCAAATGCTGACCATAGAATCAAACCCAGGGCTAAGGTTAAGAAGGTCATTGGTATAGATACTTTTACTTTCGGTAGGCTTAAGTTTGCTCGTCTTTTCCTACAAGTTATTAGATCAAGAATTGCCCATAATAAGAAGCTAGTAAATAATATGATGCCGCCAAGGGAGGCAACATTCACCAAATGCGTAGATGCCCAAATGATGACGCCAATTGTCATTGGCTCTTTTAGTTTTGCTTTGATGGCATTGTTAGGAA